>DATCEN010000155.1:0-7628 GCA_036510015.1 Aestuariivirga sp. | reverse complement strand
AAAGCCAGACCCTAAAGCGCGGCCACCACCGTTATGCTGTGGCGGGGCCTTGAATTTGAATCCAGGGAATTGGTCGAAGAAGTTTTTCATGTCAGGCGGCATCTGGCCTTCCTGGCCTTCTCCATCGCCAGCTGCGGCCATGGCCTTATCTGACAATTTCACTTCAACACTGACCACCGCAGGCATAACCTTTTCAACCAGCGGGTTCAGCGATCTTGTAGCATCTAGGCCCGCTATGTCAGCGTAAGCTGGTGCTGCCATGGGCAAGACAATGGCGACTGTGGACAGCAAGCTGGCGGACAATAGGCCAATGGTAAAAATACGGGATGAAAATTTCATGTGCTCAAACTCCTATGTAGCAGATAACCTATTGTTGATCGCGAGACGTTACGCCCACATTACCATGTGATGAAAGATTGGTCAGTCTTGTGGCATTTCAAGGGCGGAGTGCAAAATTTGTGGCAGCACCGTGTAAAATTGAGGGTTTAACCGAGGTATTATTTATTCAGGCCGCCACTCGCCTTGGGCCTTAAGCTTATCGACAACTTCCTTGGGCATATATTTCTCATCATGTTTGGCCAGAACCACATCGGCTTTGAAAATGCCGTCCGCGCCGGTGATGCCTTCGGTCACTACGCCTTGGCCCTCACGGAATAGATCAGGCAGCAGGCCTTTATATGTCACTTGCATGGTCTTGGTGTGATCAGTGATGTTAAATGTGACTTGCCCATCAGCACCCTTAACCAAACTGCCATTCTCCACCAAGCCCCCAAGCCTGATATGCGTGCCAGAAGCTATATGCTTTTGGCTGATTTCACTTGGCGTGTAAAAAAACACGATTGAATCGCGCAGCGCAAACATGATCAGCCCTACAGCCAGAGATAGAAGGCAGAGCGAGGCCAGAATGAGCGTAAGGCGGGTTTGTTTGCGGGTCATGGCAAGCCTTTTAGCAGGCAATGCGTGAATCACGCGTGAATTTGTGTTCAACCTTGTCGCAGGCTCTGATAGGCTGATGGCTATGTTGAAACCACGCTATTCCATATTCTCGCTGGCCCGCAATGCCATAAGCTATCACAAGGATTGGGAGCGCGCCTGGCGTTCACCCCAACCCAAGGCCGAATATGACGCTGTGATTGTGGGGGCTGGCGGGCACGGGCTGGCAACAGCCTATTATCTCGCCAAGAACCATAAGATGACGAATATCGCAGTGGTTGAGAAGGGCTGGCTTGGCGGTGGCAACACTGGGCGCAACACCACGATCATCCGCTCCAACTATCTGCAAGATAGTTCAATGGCGATTTATGAATTGGCGCGTTCGCTTTATGAAGGGCTGAGCCAAGAATTAAATTACAATATGATGTTCAGCCCGCGCGGCGTGATGATGTTATGCCAAACCCAGCATGAACTTCGCGCCTTCCAGCGCACCGCCCATGCCAATCGTTTGGCCGGCTTGGATTGTCGGATGATTACTTCAGCTGAAGTCAAAGAGATTGTGCCAATCATCAATGATGATGCCAATTGCCGTTATCCGATTTTGGGTGCGTTCTGGCAACCGCGCGGCGGCACGGGGCGTCATGACGCTGTGGCCTGGGGTTATGCACGCGGCGCTGATGCTTTGGGTGTGGACATTATCCAGAATTGTGAAGTGACCGGCATAATGCGTGATGGTGATCGCGTTACCGGATTGCAAACCACGCGGGGCGAAATCAAAACCAAAAAGATTGGCGTGGTTACGGCAGGCAATGTCAGCACCGTGATGGACATGGCTGGCGTGCGCATGCCGATTGAATCGCAATGTTTGCAAGCCTTGGTGTCGGAGCCGATCAAGCCTGTGCTCGGCTGCGTGGTGATGGCAAATACTGTGCATGGCTATATCAGCCAATCAGACAAAGGTGAGCTGGTGATCGGCGGCGGCACTGATGGCTATAATAATTATTCGCAACGCGGCTCGTTTCCAGCACTTGAACACACGGTCACAGCACTGGTTGAAACTTTTCCGATCATCTCGCGACTGCGCATGCTGCGGCAATGGGGAGGCATTGTGGACATGACGGGGGATCGCTCACCCATCATTGGCAAAACACCAGTTGAAGGACTGTATGTGAACTGCGGCTGGGGCACGGGCGGATTTAAGGCCATTCCCGGATCAGGCTTTGTGTTTGCCGATACATTGGCCAATGACCGCCCGCATCCGATTGCTGAGCCTTTTTCGCTCAACCGATTTAGAGAGGGACGCTTGATTGATGAATCCGTTTCCGCGGCTGTGGCGCATTGATGATGACGATGCATGAAATGATCACCCTTCTCCCATCGGGAGAAGGTGCCCGAAGGGCGGATGAGGGCCTTTCAGCCGACTCAAGGGACAGCCAACTGAGCTCATTGAAAGACCCTCATCCGGCGCTTCGCGCCACCTTCCCCCAACGGGGGAAGAGTGAAATAAGAAACGGAGCTTTCCCATGCTTCTAATCACCTGCCCCGTTTGCCGCGCCCAAGGCGATGAAACCGATTTTCATTGTGGTGGGCAGGCGCATATTGCGCGGCCTGCAACAACAAATCCTGAAGGCATTACAGATGAAGAACAAAGCAATTACCTGTTTACGCGCATTAATCCCAAGGGATTGCAATTTGAACGCTGGCGCTGTGATCGTGGCTGCGGCAAATGGTTTAATGCGGCGCGCGATACCATGACGATGGAATTCAAAGCCTTCTATGGCGCAACAGAATTGCCACCAGCCGATGTGATGAAGCAAGCCAAGGGTGCTTGGGTCGATTATTTTAAATCACGAATGAAGACTTCCAAATGACCAAACCATTTCGCCTCACTGAGGGCGGCAACCGCATAGATCGCAGCAAACGTATAACTTTTTCATTTGATGGCCGCGACGTCACAGGGTTTGCCGGAGACACTGTGGCCTCTGCTGTTCTGGCATCGGGCCAGAAGCTGTTTGGCCGCAGCTTCAAATATCATCGCCCTCGCGGTGTTGTTGGTTTGGGTTCAGAAGAAATGAACGCGCTGATCGGTGTTGGCGCAGATGCGCAACACGAACCCAATTTACGTGCCACTCAGGTTGAGGTTTTTCAGGGCCTCGTTTGCGTGAGCCAAAACCGCTGGCCATCACTGCGTTATGATATTGGTGCGACAAATTCATTAGTGTCGCGCTTTTTACCCGCAGGGTTCTATTACAAGACATTCAAATGGCCGCGGGCTTTTTGGAAACATGTTTATGAGCCGCTCATCCGCCGCACAGCAGGTTTGGGCAAAGCCGCCATAGGGCCCGATCCAGATTCTTATGAACACATGCATGTGCATGTTGATGTTTTGGTGATCGGCGGTGGCTTGGCTGGTCTGGTTGCGGCAGAGACTGCGGCACTGGCGGGAGCCAAGGTTCTGCTCTGCGATGAAAATTCTGAACTGGGTGGCATTGCCGACCTCACGGCTGGCATGATCAATGGCGCGTGTGTGGCGGATTGGCTTGCGCCTCTTGTGGTGCGGCTTACTGATATGCCCAACGTTCAACTCTTGAAACGCACGACGGCAGTCGGCCATTTCTATCATAACTATTTAATGGCGCATGAGCGGGTGGCAGACCATGATCCAGCCTTGCTTGCAGCAGGAGCACCACGCCAACGCGTGTGGAAGATCCGCGCTAAACACGTGATCCTCGCTACAGGTGCATTGGAACGGCCTTTGGCCTTTGCCAATAATGATCGGCCAAACATTATGCTGGCTTGCGCCGCGCGCGGGCTTCTTACGCGTTATGCGGTTACGCCGGGAATGAATGGCGTGGTGTTCACCAATAATGACGATGCTTATCTCACCGCCTTCGTTTTGAAAAAAGCTGGCGTGAATGTGCAGGTGGTCGATTCACGCGCTAGACCTGATGGTGATCTGGTAAACCAAGCACAGGCCCAAGGCATTGTGGTTTCACTATCGAGTGTGATCTCGGCGGTCGAAGGGACAAGCAGTGTAAGTGCCGTTAAAATTGCTTCTTACCGCAAGGGCCAAGGCCGTGTGATCACTGAGCGCAAAGTGCTTTGCGACTTTATCGCCATGTCCGGCGGGTGGAATCCGGTTTTGCATATCTGGGCGCATAATGGCGGCAAGATCAAATTTGATGAAGCATTGCAAAGTTTCCGGCCGGATACACACCGCGATGCCATCACCGCCGTGGGTGCGGCCAATGGCACAATGTCCGTAAAGGACACAATCGGCGAAGCACATGGTGCTGGCGAAGTTGCCGCAAAGGCAGTGCTGAAAAAAGCCAAGGCCGTCAAATCAGCGAAACTGCAAGTAAAAGAGCCAAAGCGCGGCGCATTGGAGGCGCTGTGGTTTGCTCCAGCCACTGGTCAAGCCAATGAAGGTGGCAAGCACTTCATCGATTTTCAAAATGATGTGACTGTTGCTGATCTCGAACTGGCTCAGCGCGAAGGTTATGAAAGTGTTGAACACACCAAACGCTACACCACCTTCGGCATGGCCACCGATCAGGGCAAGACGTCTAATCTTAACGGGCTTGGCATTCTGGCAGAAGCCACGGGCAAAACCATCCCGGAGATTGGCACCACGACGTTCCGTCCGCCCTACACGCCTTATTCATTCGGCGCGATTGCCGGAGCCTTGACCAAAGAGCTGTTCCTTCCAGTGCGGCGCACATCAGTGTTTGAATGGCACATTGAAAAGGGCGCAGTATGGGAACCAGTTGGTCAGTGGCGCAGAGCTTATACTTACCCAAAGGCGGGTGAGGATAAAACTCAGTCCATCGCGCGCGAAGTTCTGGCGGTTCGCAATAGTGTTGGGCTGCTTGATGCCTCAACACTCGGCAAAATTGAAATCAAAGGGCCGGATGCTGCGGCTTTCCTCGACCGCGTTTACACTAACACATTCTCAACATTGAAGGTGGGTAAGTGTCGCTATGGTTTGATGTTGAATGAGCTGGGCTTTGTAATGGATGATGGGGTAACGGCGCGATTGGCCGATGATCATTTCGTCATGCACACCACTTCGGGTGGGGCCGACCGTATTGCTGCTTGGCTTGAAGAATGGCTGCAAACGGAATGGACAGATTATAAAGTATTCGTCACTCCTGTCACCGAGCAATGGGCGCAGTTTGCATTGGCAGGGCCAAAGGCGCGAGAAGTTCTAGCCAAGATGGAACCGGATTTTGATCTCGACAATGAGGCTTTCCCGCATATGAGTTTCAAGCTTGGCAAGCTTGGCGGATTTCCGGTTCGGGTCTACCGCATTTCATTCTCGGGTGAATTGTCTTACGAAATTGCCACGCCAACAGGCTTAGGCCTGTCGCTTTGGAAGGCGCTCATCGATGCTGGCGCTGATATTGGCATAGCACCTTATGGCACAGAAGCGCTGCACATCTTGCGTGCCGAGAAAGGTTACATCGTGGTTGGCGATGAAACCGACGGCACAACAACCGCCGATGATGTTGGGTTAGGCGGCATGGTCTCAAAGAAAAAAGCTGATTTCATCGGCAAGCGTTCGCTTGAACAATCAGAGTTGACACGCCGCGGTCGCAAACAATTGGTGGGACTTTTGACGGAAGAGCCAAACGAAGTGTTGCCAGATGGTGCACATGCCGTTGCCGCTGTGCATGATAAGCCCCCGATGAAAACCATTGGCCATGTAACGTCATCCTATTTGTCGCCCACTCTGGGGCGCTCTATCGCCATGGCATTGATTGAAAATGGCCGGGCACGGATGGGAGAGAGTATTTCATTCTCGCTTGAAGGCGGCAAAGTGGTGAAGGCGCAAATCGTCGATCATGTTTTCTATGACAAGGATGGAGGCCGCATTCATGCTTGAGCCACAACACGAAAGCGCATTAGCACATGTTGGCGAGCCCAGTGACACTTACATTTCCATTCGTGAAATCCTCACGCGTGGCATGATTGATCTTCGAGGCCAAACCGCTGACCGCAAATTTATGTCAGTCGCAAAGAATGTGCTGGGTATTGATCTGCCAAAACAGCCGCGCACATCGCATTCATTTGGCGAAGTGAAGGCCCTGTGGCTTTCGCCTGATCAATGGCTGATCCTCTGCTCTCATTCAAAATCTGCCGTCTTGCAGGCTGAGCTTGCCAGCGCATTGAAGGAGACCCATGCACTTGCGGTTGACGTTTCTGATATGCGCAGCATCATTCGTTTAGAGGGCGAAGGCGCCAGAGAAGTGTTGATGAAGGGCGGCTCGCTGGATTTCACCGATGGTGCACTAGCACCTGGGTATGTGCGCCGCATGAGGTTCGCTGAAATTGCTGCGCTGGTTCACATAGTGGAACATAACATTATTGATCTTTATGTGTTCCGTTCATATGCTCAATATGCTTTCGATTTCCTGCAAAAAGCTGCACGAAATGGAACTCAAACTGGCATAAAATAAAAACATTTATGGGTGAAAAGAGAGTTCGGGGAGCAAACCCTTGCGGACTCGCTCCCCCGGCACGCCATCTCGCGACTGGGGGCAGTAAACGAAACGGCAGCCTGTCTCAAATGCGCAACTTTTAGTTGGACAAATCTGTTTGCACGATCGGCAACTCGTGTAACACGTGGTCAAGCAAATAACCAAAGCCTTATGTTATTCATTTTGAATGATATTAATGGTTTTAAACCGTGAATTGAATTCAAATTGTAACATCGCGCTTAGGGCGTAATCGTGCACAATTTTTGATTGCATTGTTGCTTTTTCATACCACCATCGGCAATTTCAACACTGCTTTTAGGCCGCCAAGATCTGATGAGTCTAAATCCATTCCACCCGCATACATTGTGGCGGTTTCGACGATGATCGACATCCCCAATCCTGAACCCGCTTTCGTCTCATCCAATCTCTGCCCGCGCTTGAGTGCTTGGTCACGCAAATGCGTAGCAATACCAGGTCCATCATCTTCAACGATAATCTCAAGCCAAGCGCGTGCATCTCTATTTTCATGGGCAAGCGCTGCGGCTGTGATGCGACATTTGCTCTTGGCCCATTTGCCCGCGTTGTCCAATAGATTGCCGAGCATTTCTTCAAGGTCTTGCTTCTCGCCACGGAAAAGTAAGTCTGCGGGAACAGAAATTTGAAAATCAATTTTCTGGTCGCGCCTCATGCGTTTTACTGTACGCGCCAAGGCCTCAACCACTGGTGCTATTTCAGTTGAAGACCCTGCGGTTTGTGCGCGCGCTTCTCGCCTTGCGCGCTCCAAATATAAATTGATCTGATCACGCATCACATCAAGCTGTTCACGCAACTTCCTGGCTAAGCTTGATGCATTTTTGCCAATCTCGTTGGTGATCACACTGAGCGGGGTTTTCAGGGCGTGCGCTAAATTGCCAACCTGCATTCGTGCCCGGTTCACAATCTCGCGGTTTGCGTCCACCAATAGATTCAACTCGGTGGCCAGCGGTTGAATTTCATTTGGATAGTTTTCATCAAGATGGTCAATCTTTCCGGCACGAATATCATTCATCTGGCGGCGCATGGCTGCAAGCGGGCGCAGCGCAAAGCGCACCTGCAAGATAAGTGCGCTTAATAACGCTAACCCCAGGCCAGCGAGCAAACCAAAAAGCGTATGCTGGAATGAGGTAATCTCGCCACTCAATTCAGAAAAATTTCCAGCAACGCGAACATCATATT
>DATCEN010000154.1:0-7301 GCA_036510015.1 Aestuariivirga sp. | reverse complement strand
TCGGCGAATTGGCGTTGATCAGCGACGTCATTACACAATTTTGGTCAACAAATTCTTTGCCGAACAAAATTTCGCACATAGCAACCGAGTCCGCCGCCCGCGCACCAGAGGTGACCGATGACATGAAAGGCTTATCGCTATATTTGATGTGGGTATAAATCATATCCAAATGCCGCTTAGGCACGGGCACATCAACCGGCTCACACAATGTTCCACCTGCATGATGCAGAGACGGCAACATATAAACCAGCTTGGCGATGTTGCGGAAATCTTCAATCGTGGCATAGCGCCGGCCTTCATCCAGATTGCGAATGAAGGGTGGGCCATAAACCGGCGCAAACACCGTGTTGTTGCCGCCGATGGTAACGCTATTGGCTGGGTTGCGCGCATGTTGCACATATTCGCGCGGGGCAGTTTTAATCAGAGAACGAACCAATCCTTTGGGAAAGCGAATGCGAAAGCGCCGTGGCTCAGTTTCCGATTGTGTGGCAGAGGCCCCTGCGGCCTCCCACATCTGAACGGCTTCTTCATCCTCATAAAAATCAATGCCGATTTCTTGCAGAATGATTTCAGCATTATGCTCAATCAGCTCACATTGTTCATCGCTCAAAGGCTCATAAAGCTTGATATTGCGGCGGATGAAGCCTGCCTGATGAATGGCGGTTGAGGTGCGCGCGGCGCGGCGGGCTTCAGCGCCACCTCTGGCGCGGCGATTGGTTGGTTCATCACTCATGAACACAACACTAAACCCGTTTGCATGAAAAATGAAAGAGGAAAGCGCTGCGAGTAGTGGGTCAGTCTGAATTTAAGAGAGCTACCGCAGGCACGCATCACGCTCTTATGACTTTTGTTCTCGCCTGCAAAATTTCATGCAGGTAACATTTGAGATGCTGCGCCATCGCCCGAACGGGCACTGAATTTTGCATGTCCGAGTGAAGCACCAGCCACAGTCCACGCATGACAGGCGGCTGGTTGGGAACTGCCGGAACGAGTTCTGAATCGGCGCCGACCAGCACCGTTGCCAGCATTGCGACACCCGCGCCCTGCCGGGCCAGTGCTTGCTGCATGTCTGCATTACTGGCGCGGATGTTGATCGACCTCTTGCCTGCGTATCGCGCCAGCTCGACCTGCTGCGCTGCCGCATCCAAAGTCTCGTCGTATCCAATGAAGGTCCAACGATTAGGACGGGTGCCAGCCAAATATGACCTGCTGGCATAAAGTCGAAAAGCAATATCACCCAACTTTACGATGGTTAGATTGCCTTTGCTGGGGCGGCTGAGACGGATCGCAATATCCGCTTCGCGCTTATCAAGTGAGGCAAATCGCGATTCGCCGATGATGCGCAAAGTAACGCCAGGGTGCTGGGATCGAAATGCTGCGAGTGGCTCGGCCAGCAGAAGTACTGATAATGCTGGCGGCGCACTGATGCTGACCTCGCGTTTAAACTCTGCCCCTGCGCCATCGGCTGATCGATCAATCGCTTCGGCGTCGACGACCATTCGTTCGGTCAACGCAGCGATTCGCTCGCCATCTGGGGTCAACCTTAGTATTCGTCCGCGTCGGTCGACGAGCTTGAGGCTCAGTGATGTTTCCAGCGAGGCGACGCGCCGGCTGACGGTGGCATGTTCGACATCCATTAGTCGCGCCGCAGCGGACAGGCTGCCAGCCCGCGCAAAGGCCGCAAAATGACGTAGATCTTCCCAATCCGGCACTGTTAAAAAACTCCCATGTCATGATCGAATTTAGGGAATTCTTCAACATGTGTCCATGCGCTACACGATTGGAGAATCTATGGAGAACGGCAATGGATAAGAAAATCGTGATGACTGGTATTGGCGATGTCGACAAACTGTCGGTGCGGCCGGGAATACCGGAAGCGCCAGGCCCAGGTTTTGTGCGTATTCGGCATGAAGCCATCGGCGTCAATTTTATCGACATCTACCATCGCATAGGGCTCTACCCAATCATAACGCCTGCGGTTCTAGGCGTTGAGGGCGCGGGTGTGATCGAGGCGGTTGGCACGGATGTGACCGGCCTCGCGATTGGAGACAGAATTGCCTATGCCGGAGCGCCCGTCGGTGCTTATGCATCTACGCGCGTGCTCCCTGCAGCTCGCGCAATCAGATTGCCTGATGACATTTCATTTGAGACTGCAGCAGCGACGATGTTGCGTGGGCTTACTGCGCATATGTTGCTAACGATGACCTTTCCCGTAGGCCGCGGCACAACCGTTCTTATTCACGCAGCAGCAGGTGGTATTGGGTCTATATTGGTGCGTTGGGCAAAACATCTAGGTGCAATTGTCATTGGCACCGTTGGCTCGGAAGAGAAAGCAGCACGCGCTAAAGCGCTGGGAGCAGATCACGTCATCATAGGTCGCAATGCCGACATTGTTAATGTGGTTGCGTCTCTGACCAACGGGCGGGGTGTGGATTTCGCAATCGACGGGATTGGGGGCGAGATGTTATTAAAGTCGATCAATTGCGTGAGACCCTTCGGCACGGTAGCTAGCATCGGACAAGCTGCGGGGCCAATCCCGTTGCTTTCGGTGGATTCACTCGGCCCTCGGCGATCAATTTCACTCGCTCGTCCCAGCATCATGGCCTATTCCGCCGACTTGACTGTCTATCCGGCGGCGGCACAAGCGCTTTTCTCGGCGATGCAGATTGGCATTGTCGGAGATATCGGGGCCAAATATTCCCTGTCCGAGGCTGCCACTGCGCAAGCCAGCCTTGAGCACGGAACTACCACTGGCAGCATTCTACTTTTGCCTTGACTGTGTGTCATTCAGCAGCGTTACAATGTCAGCCCAGAGTCAAACTCCAAAGCCATCATAGCTTCTTCCATTTCAACCTTTCCCACTGAAAGGGGAAATCCAAACTGCCCCACCAAAGCGCTGCGACAGCGTGGAAGTGGACTCTCAAGTGTTGCCCCTCTAATTTCGCGCCCATGAAGTCAAAGCTGCATGAATTTTGGCATAGCTTGCGTCCGGTTCTCACCGGATGGATTGTTGTGGCATTACTGCTGCCGACGATTTTGGCCCTCACGTCTTCTGCTGCTGCAGCGCAGGCAAATTCATTTTCTGAAATTTGCAGCGCCCAAAATTCCAACCTTCCTAGCGATCACAAGAAACATTCTGAAGATTGCCCCTGCTGTGTCTTGGCCAGTGCTGGCCATGCAGCTTTGCCGGCGCGCGATGCGGTTGAAATTGTCATTCCGCAACGCCGCCAAGAGGCGGTTTTCTTAGCGCAAGCAACTTCGCTTTCTATTGCTGAAACTTATGCCGCGCATGCCTTGGCGCGTGGGCCCCCTCCCATTCCTCAACATCTGAGCTGAAAACGCGCCACGGATAATTGCTGGGCGCAAAATCGCATTCATTTTTTGAGGACTATCATGAAACGTTTTAATGGAATTATTTTTGCCACAACTTTATCGCTGAGCGCAATCGCATTGGCATTTTCTGCCAATGCCCATGCGCATTTGTTGTCGGCTGTGCCGGCCGAGAATGCCAAGGCCGTGCCCGCGCCAAGCGTGCTTATGCTTAACTTCTCAGAAGAACTGAACCTCAAGTTCAGCTCGGTAGAGGTGGTTGGCCCTGACAAAGCTAAAGTTGAAATCGCCTCTGAAGCCTTGGCCCCCAAGGACGAGAAGGTTTTGATCGTGACGCTGAAGGCGCCATTGCCCGAAGGAAAATACACGGTGAACTGGAAAGCGTTCTCGCAAGATGGCCATAAGACGAACGGGTCTTACACCATCGATGCGGTGAAATAATCGATGTCTGACAACATCACCTTCGCGTTGATGTTTGTGGCAAGGGCGCTTCATTATGGCTCCGCCCTTGCCCTTTTCGGCTATTGTTTTTTCAACGGCTTTCTTTTGCGCGGGTCATCTCAGGATGGTGTGCCGAAATGGTTGGCCTTAATCTTTATGGCCAGTGGAATTCTTTGGCTCGGCGCCGAGGGAGCCACGGCGGGTGATGGCCTGAGCGATGCATACAATCCCACTGTGTTATGGGCTGTGATAATACAAACCGCCTTTGGCAAAGCGTGGCTCGCCCAGATGCTCACCGCCTTGCTGATTTTGTTTCTCGCTTTTAGCCCGATGTTGGAAAAGTTCCGCGCTTTGGCGATTGTCTCGGGCCTAAGCCTTGTGGCACTTGGCGACACAGGTCACGCCGTTATGTTGGATGGCACTTGGGCCTGGGCCTTGCCACTGCTGCAAGCGCTGCATCTTCTTGCTGGCGGCTTTTGGATTGGTGGCCTGCTTGCCGTCACGGCCCAGCCAATAGTTTCAACAAGTGAATGGCGTTTGGCCGTGATGCGTTATTCTTCTATCGGGCACTTTGCTGTTGCGGTCTTAGTGCTCAGCGGTGTCATGATATCCTATGCCTTGCTGTTGTCACAGCCGATGAGCTTGAATCCGGTTTACCTTTTCATTCTCGCGTTGAAAATATGCGTCGTTGGCGTGATGACGGGCTTTGCACTGTTCAATCGATATTATATCGTGCCACGCCTTTCTGTCTCTGCGAAGAACACGGTCCGGCTCGTCCAAATTATCCGCACCGATTTGGCTTTATCTCTGCTGGTCATAATTTTGGTCAGTATTTTAGGGATACTCTCACCCAACTAAAAGGAAACACCATGAACATCATCACAAAGACTATCGCGGCAACAAGTCTCGCCTCTGCGATGCTAATGAGCACAGCCAACGCCCAAGATGTGAAGCTTGGCAGTATCACCATTCATCATCCATGGATCAAGCAACCAGTTCCTGGTGCAGTTGCTGCTGCTTACGCAACAATTGAAAACACCGGAAAAGATGATGATACCTTACTCAAAGTTGCCGTCGAAGGCGTTGCCATTGCTCAGATCCATGACATGAAAATGCAAGGCGATGTAATGAAAATGGACGAGCTGAAAGACGGCTTAGCTATCCCCGCGGGCAAGACCGTGGAACTCAAACCAAAATCGTTCCATATCATGTTGATCAATGCAACGACCACTTTCAAACCCGGGCAAGAAGTCAAAGGCACATTCACTTTCGCCAAAGCAGGTGCTGTCGACATAAGCTTTGAAGTTGAGAGTGGCAGGCCCGAGATGGGTGGCATGAAGATGAACGGCATGAAGATGAATTGAGGCACAACATGGCAAATACAAAATCTTTGCGGATGACATTATGGACGGTGGTGGCGCTGTGCGCGGCTATTTTCGCTTATGCGTATTTCGTTGGCGGTGCCAAAAATCTTGTTGGCGCTGACTTTGGTGCACCCTTCAAACTCTCCGCAACCACAGGCGGCGAGGTGGATTCCACATCGTTGAAAGGCGCACCTTATGGGATGTTCTTTGGATTCACCCATTGCCCGGAAGTTTGCCCGACCACGCTGAATGATATGTCAGTGGCGATGAAGGAGCTGGGTGAGCCAGCCAAAAACTTCCGTCTGTTTTTTATAACCGTTGATCCTGACCGTGACACCCAAGAGGTGATGCGCGATTATATTTCAAACTTCGATCCGCGCATCGTGGGCCTGATTCCCACTGATAATGAGTTGCAAAAAGTGGCCCATGATTTTCATATTTATTATAAGAAAGTCGCCACAAGTGATGGCGGCTATACGATGGATCACACCGCAACGCTTTTCCTCTTCGGCGCGGATGGAAAGTTGAAAAGCACTCTGGGTTATGATGAAGACAAGGCAGAGCAATTGACCAAGTTGAAGAAGTTGCTGGCTGGTTAGCTGGGCGCCACCATCAACTTCTCCAGTCCATGGAAATGATAGACATCCTTATAACGTGGCGTTTCGGTCAGACGCAAATGGGGCAAGCGCCTAAACAAAACCTCTAATGCCACCAACATTTCAAGTCGCGCCAGTGGCGCGCCGATACAAAAATGAATGCCTGCACCAAAACTTAAATGCGGATTGGGTGCGCGCGTCGGATCAAAAATTTCAGGTGAAGCAAACTTCGCCGCATCATGATTGGCCGCACCCAGCATCAAGCCAACGGTCTCGCCCTTCTTCAGCCTCAATCCGCCAAACTCAATATCTTCCAGCGCATAGCGCGTGAACATGTGGAGCGGCGGATCAAAGCGCAAAATCTCTTCAACAAGTTCTGGCGTGATCGGCCCGGCAAGCCCGCGCTGCAACACCGCTTTGATGCCATTGCCAAGGGAATGCACTGTGGCTTCATGGCCAGCATTCAAGATTAATATGGCGGTGGTGACCAGCTCATCCTCGGAAAGTTTCTGGCCCTCGGCCTCAGCACGGATGAGTTCTGACAGCAAATCATCCTTCAAATCACGCCGCCGCTCAGCAATCAGCTTACGCATGTAAGCCGAAAATTCTGAGACAGCTTTCACCGCTTTGTCTTCCGCCGCGCGGTCACGCTTGGCCATATACATGCCAACATGATCATGGCTCCACGCGAGAAATTGATCCGCCATATCAGCAGGCGCGCCAAGCAAATGGCAGATCACTTGCACCGGAATGGGTGTTGCATAAGCGGTCAATAATTCCTCTTCATCTTGCGCTTTAAACTGATCCACCAAGTCATTGGCGAGATTCAATAAAAAAGGCCGCAACCGTTCAATCTGGCGTGACAGAAAAGCCCGTGAAATCAGCCCACGCAAACGGGTATGCACCGGAGGTTCTAATTCCAATAGAGAATGTTGTTCGTGATCGGTAAAAACCCGTAAATGTGAAGCGGGTTCAGGCCAACCCAATTCTTCGCGCGATGCCACATGCAAAATCTGGCGGCCAAAACGCCTGTCGCGCAGCAGCGCATTCACATCCTCATAGCGGCTAAAACACCAATGCCCATATTGCTCCCATTGGAACACCGGGCATTCGGCCTGAACCCTGCGATAAATGGGGTAGGGATCAGCGTAGAACTGCGCCTCACGCGGGTCTAGGTTGACAGAACGTGCAGTGGCATTGATCTTGATCATCGGCTATAGGGCATCCTCTTTTGCCGAAAGTATCGCCTCACATGCCCGCTGCCAAGCCGTATCATCAAGAGCCTGAAGATAAATCCCCTGGACTCCAGTTCATTGCTTTGGTGGCGATGTTGATGGCGCTAATGGCTATGTCAATTGATACTATGTTGCCCGCCCTCGGCATGATGACAGAGCAATTGCATTCCGCCGACAAAGCTAATGAAGCGCTGATTATTATTCTGTTCTTTGCAGGCAACATGGTGGGCATTCCAGTCTTTGGGCCGATGTCTGATAGCTTAGGCCGCAAGCCAACAATTTTTATTGGCTTGGTGATTTATGTGGTGGGCTCGCTTCTGTGTGCAACGGCTTGG
>DATCEN010000153.1:0-2546 GCA_036510015.1 Aestuariivirga sp. | reverse complement strand
AAAGTGTTTGCGGGTATGATCGCCGCTGATCCGAAAGTTGAAGTTTGGGCAATCCCAGCGCCAAAGGGCGGATCACGCGCATTCTGTGACCGCGTGAATTCATGGGCTCAAAGCCAAGGCCAGCCCGGTTTGGGCTATGTGTTCTGGCGTGATGGTGAGGAGGGTGCTGCTGGCCCCATTGCTAAAAACATTGGCCCTGAGCGCACCGAAGCTATCCGCAAGCAGATGGGCCTTGGAGTTGGCGATGCTTGCTTCTTCGTGGCGGGCCGTCCGGAAAAATTCTATCGCTTCGCTGGCGATGCCCGCGCGCTCATTGGCAAAGACCTGAATCTCACCAATGAAAACGAATTCGCCTTTGCATGGATTGTGAACTTCCCATTCTATGAATGGAGCGAGGAAGAAAAGCGCGTGGATTTTGCCCACAACCCCTTCTCCATGCCGCAAGGCGGCATTGAAGCGCTGAATACCCAAGATCCGCTCACCATCAAGGCCTTCCAATATGACATGGTGTGCAACGGCTATGAAATAGCCTCTGGCTCCCTCCGCAACCATTCGCCTGATACCATGGTCAAGGCGTTCGAGATCACGGGCAAGAGCAAAGCTGAGGTTGAGGAACAGTTTGGCGGCATGTACCGCGCTTTCCAATTCGGAGCACCCCCTCATGGTGGCATGGCATTTGGCGTGGACCGTTTGGTGATGTTGATTGTGGGCGCCACAAACCTACGAGAAATCACCCTGTTCCCGATGAACCAGCAAGCACAAGATTTGCTGATGGGCGCACCATCTGATCCTTCACCAAAGCAACTGCGTGAATTACATTTGCGTTTGAATTTGCCAGAGGCCAAGAAGCCGTAGCGCACATCCATACGCAATGAAAACTACACAATGAAAAACCCCGGCGGCGAGGGCCATCCGGGGTTTGATTCAGTTATAACTGAATGAAGAAAGTTACTTCTTCTTTGCTTTCTTAGCGACCTTCTTAGCGGCCTTCTTAGCGGTTTTTTTTGCAGCTTTCTTAGCAGCCATAGTTCTCTCCATAATTTTTGTCTTGTTATGCCCCACAACGCGGGCCCGACTTACCGTAACAGACATCAACAAAAATATTTTTTCTGTGCAACGCCTGTAACTGAAACGTCTTTTGATCCCGTTTGTGTGATTCGGCAATATGCCGTCAACAGCTTGTGTATGAACCGGCTGTAGTTAACAAAGTGCAAATAATTGACCCCGTCAAATTCGTCAGTGCACGGATAAAAAAGGTAAACTAATCAGTACACGGATTAAATATTCGAGCGCAATAAAAGGGCCGAGATCACTCTCGGCCCCGAATTTTCGTCTATAAATTACGAGCAGCCGCTGGTTGAGCCGCAGGTATCACACTTCAAACATGTGCCATTGCGCACCATGGTGAAGTTTCCGCATTCGCCACAGTTATCGCCTTCATAGCCTTTGAGACGCGCTTCTGTGCGCCTGTCCATTGCCCTAACAGGAGCAGCAGGTTCATAGGCCATAGCTGCCGGAGCCTCGGCCAAGCCAACAACAGCACTAGCACCGACACTTTCACCAACACGCATTTGCAGTGCATGAGCAGGTGAGGCCGCCGCCGTTGCCGCACGCGGCATCACCACCACATTGGCGAGGTTCTGCTTGCGCACAAAGCCAGCCGAGAGGAAGCGTTGGGCCGAAACTTGTGGCCTGCCTTCATCATCTTCACTGCGGCCATTGGTTCCGAAGTTGATTTCCTCGGGCTCCACATGCGCCAACTCATGCCGGCCGAGATAAGACACGGCCAATTCACGGAATACGTAATCCAAAATGGAGGTTGCGTTCTTGATTGAGTCATTGCCCTGCACAATGCCAGCAGGTTCAAACTTGGTGAAGGTGAAGGCATCAACATATTCTTCCAGCGGCACGCCATATTGCAGGCCAAGCGACACTGAAATCGCAAAGTTGTTGATAAAAGCACGCAGAGCTGAGCCTTCCTTGTTCATATCAAGGAAGATTTCGCCCAAGCGACCATCTTCATATTCACCGGTGCGCAAGAACACCGTGTGCCCACCAATCTTGGCCTTTTGCGTATAGCCTTTGCGGCGACCCGGCAGCTTTTCCTGATGGCCTTGCACGCGCTCAATGATTTTCTCGACAACCCGCTCAACGATGGTTTCAACCCGCGCCACCATTGGCTTGGCCATAAGCGCATCAACGCCTTCATCGGCCTCATCATCACTGTCTTCAATCAGCTGAGATGACAAAGGCTGCGAAAGCTTAGAGCCGTCACGGTAAAGCGCATTGGCCTTGATGGCCAGTTTCCAGCTGAGCATATAAGCCGCCGAACATTCCTCCACCGTTGCCTCATTCGGCATATTGATGGTTTTGGAAATGGCACCTGAGATGAAAGGCTGCGAGGCCGCCATCATTCTGATGTGGCTTTCAACAGACAAGTAACGCTTGCCGATGCGGCCACAAGCATTGGCGCAATCAAACACCGGCAAATGCTCCTCTTTCAATCCGGGGGCACCTTCCAACGTCATGGCACCACACACGTGGAT
>DATCEN010000152.1:0-3985 GCA_036510015.1 Aestuariivirga sp. | reverse complement strand
AGGTTAACGGCATGATTCAAATGTGGCATAGTTTGCGAGCCATAGTGATGGCGGCAAGTGTGTTGGGGGCAAGCTGCAGCGCATTAATTTCTTCTAAGCCCACAAATCGTGCCTCTGCCGCGTCGCTGGCCGCCTTGGCCTCACCCGACTGATAAATCGCAGCATGAGCGGCTATGGCGTAATGAGCCTCAGAAGTGATAATTTCATAGAGCCCGACAAAGCAGATGATCGTGGCTCGAATTCCGGTCTCCTCCAAAACCTCCCTCAGCGCGGCATTGGCAGCGGTTTCAACCATCTCCACTTTGCCGCCCGGCAGGCTCCATAACCCCTGCCCCAATTTCTGCCCACGTTTAACCAGCAAAACTTCGCGCCCGCGAAACACTACAGCTGAAGCCGCCAAAACAGGCCTTCTCGAGGGCCTCACAACAGCGCTATCATCACCCAATGTGTACACTTTTTTCATTCCGAAGCAGCCCTGAAGAAGCTCGCAGGCTGTTTAACTATAGAGCGCTGCCAAACTTTCCGCCACGCGAACACGTGCATCCCACAAGCCCGATTGCCATTGTGCGTGCAGGCATTGATGGCGCAGCAGAATTTGCTTTAGTGCGTTGGGGGTTCGTGCCCAGTTGGGCCAAGGAACTGCGTAACCAGCCACTCATCAACGCCCGCGCCGAAACGGTCTATGAAAAAGCCTCGTTTAAAAATGCGATCAGGCGGCGGCGTTGTTTGATTCCGGCCGATGGATTTTATGAATGGCAAGATGTGGGCGGCCCACGCAAACAGGCTTGGTTCATCCACAGGCCAGATCACAGCCTCTTTGCTTTTGGCGGCATCTGGGAACATTGGATGGCACCCGATGGATCAGAGCTTGAGTCCGCTGCTATGCTGATGGCTGAGCCCAATGCCCTCCTCGCCAATATCCATGATCGCTCACCCGTGGTGGTGGCACAGGAAAATTTTGCGCGCTGGCTTTCCACCGATGAGCGCGTGGAGGATTTACTTCATGCGCCACCAGATGAATTTTGGGCGATGGAAAAAATCCTCAGCCCTCGGGGCAAAGCAAGGGCGGCGGAGCCAACACCAGCCCCACCGCCCAAGCCCCAGTTCGATTTGTTCTAGCGAGCCAAATTACTTAGGCAGCAGAACCTTATCAATCACATGGATAACGCCATTTGATTGGGCAACATCAGCAATCGTCACATTGGCCACGCCACCGGTTTCATCGGTCACTGTAACTTTGTCGCCATCAGTTTTCAGGGTCAATTCACAGCCACCAACAGTCATGACTTTGTGCATGCCGCCATCGGCCTTCACCATAGCCATCACATCTGAGGCCATCGCCTTAGCTGGCACGACGTGACAGGCAAGTATCTTCACAAGCGTGGCTTTGTTCTCAGGCTTCAAAAGATTTTCAACTGTTCCCGCTGGCAGCGCAGCAAAGGCTTCATTGGTTGGTGCAAAAACGGTGAATGGGCCTGGGCCCTTCAAAGTATCAACCAAGCCAGCAGCAACAACAGCTGCAACCAAAGTTGTGTGGTCTTTTGAGTTCATGGCATTTTCAACAATGTTCTTGGTAGGGAACATTTCTGAGCCACCCACCATTGGGTTCGCTGCAAAAGCCGCAGTTGAAAGTAAGGCCACAAGACTTAGACCTGAAATGAGTTTACGCATGTTTGCTCTCCGCTTCATTATTTTCTGAACAGAGCATCAGTGCCTGTTCATTGGGTTTAACGCAAAGTAACTGCGTTCGGATTTGTCCCAACGATCAAAAAGCAAGCAAGGTTCAGTCACGTATTGGTGATCGACGTGCGAATAAAAAAAAGCCCCGAGCAAAGACGACTCGAGGCCAAGGAGGAAACACGATCAGGGGTAGGATTACTTAGGCAAAAGAACTTTGTTGATCACATGGATCACGCCATTGGATTGAACAACGTCAGCAATCGTTACAGTGGCAACGCCGCCGGTTTCGTCGGTCACTGTCACTTTGCCGCCGGTAACTTTCAGCGTTAGAATACAACCGCCAACAGTTTTAACTTTATGCTCGCCGCCATCCGCCTTAACCATCGACATCACGGTTGATGCCATGGCCTTGGCTGGGATCACATGGCAGGTGAGGATTTTCACCAAGGTTGCCTTGTTCTCAGGCTTCAGCAGGTTTTCAACAGTGCCAGCTGGCAATGCAGCAAAAGCTTCGTTGGTTGGGGCGAAAACTGTAAATGGGCCAGGACCTTCCAAAGTCTCAACCAGTCCAGCGGCCTTCACTGCGGCAACCAGCGTGGTGTGATCTTTAGATTTCAAGGCATTTTGAATGATATTCTTTGTTTGATACATCGCTGAACCACCAACCATTGGATTAGCAAAAGCAGCGGTTGCAAAAAGGCCAAGCAAGGCCGTGGCAGTGAGAAGCTTGCGCATGGGAATCTCCGTTTTATCGACATAGGCGAGGCTTCATTGCCGCGTCTTACCAATGAAACGAAGCCGCCACGACAGCGGTTCACATTTCTTTAATCACGAAAACGTGAGGAGGAATTAGAAGGAAATCAGCGTCTTGAATCCGCCAAAAAACATACGCTTCATATCGAAGGGCGTTTTTTTGGGGTCAAACCCAGCAATGAATGGATCTTTCATCATCTTCTTCCAACAGGCGTTGCGATGGGCCTTGTTTTTGAAAATGAGGTAAGCGCATCCAATTTTCTCGCCCTTTTTGAGCTTCACTGATTGCGGAAAGCTTGTCACCTTGCCGGGCTTCACATCATCTTCAATCATCTCGTGGTAGCCAACTGCGCCAGTGCGTTTCCAAGCCTTGGCACTATCACGCACCAGCTTTTTATAAGCCTTCAAATTCGTGGCCTTAAACGGCACAACCATTACGTCAACATAAGCCATTTGAATCTCTCCTTGATTACTTACGTTAGTATAGGGCGTTCAGAACGATTATCAAACATCTCACCTCATTATATTCAACTAAATGGTTGACATTTAAATTTGTATCTCTATATTCAACTTCATGGTTGAATTACAAACGACAAAGCTCGACATAGTTTTTCACGCACTGAGTGATGCCACGCGCCGCCAAATGTTGCGTGATCTGGCCAAAGGTCAGCGCTCAGTGAGCGAATTGGCCGAGCCTTTCCCAATGTCATTGGCTGCCGCATCAAAACACATCAAGGCATTGGAAAGCGCCGGCTTGATCCGCCGCGAAGTCAAAGGCCGCACCCATGTGTGCCACCTCGAAGCAGGGCCAATGGCCAGCGCGCAAGGTTGGCTCAACTATTATGAGAAATTCTGGACTGATCGATTGAGCATTCTCGATCGGCTCTTACGCGAAGATGATCAACGCAAGATCAAGTCACACCAAGGAAATAAAAAATGAACACGCATAGCAAAGCAGAAGACTTCGGCACATTGATTGAACCAACCACTTTGAAAATTGAGCGCATGTTGCCAGGCCCGATTGAGCGGGTGTGGTCTTATCTCACCGACAATGACTTGCGCAGCCAATGGTTTGCTTCTGGTGAGATGAAGCTGGAACCTGATGCACCGTTTGAACTCGTTTGGCGCAATGATGAGTTATCCACCAAGCCTGGCAAAAGACCAGAGGGCGTTCCCGAAGTGCGGCGCATGCAAGCCCGTATTATTGTTTGCGAACCGCCATATAAACTGGCCTTCAGCTGGGGTGAGAAGTCTGACGTTTCCATCACATTGCAAGCTCGTGGCAATCGAGTTTTGTTGACCCTCATTCACAACCGCGTTGCAGATCGCAGCATGGCCCTCGGCGTCAGCGCTGGCTGGCATTCACATCTTGATCTTTTGGTCGCGATCTTAAATGGCACTGAGCCGCAACCTTTTTGGGACAACTTTTCCAGCCTCAAGCACGAATATGAACAACGCATTCCAAATTGAAGTAAAGGAGTATCAACCATGAAAAATCATGATCTCGCGATATAACTTGTTGTCGATAAATCTCCGGCCGAAGTCTATGCCG
>DATCEN010000151.1:0-13789 GCA_036510015.1 Aestuariivirga sp. | reverse complement strand
AAGGGAAAGTGATGCGTTCACTTTCATCAAACCTGCAAAGTCTGTCCCCGAACCTGAGTCTCAGCAATTAAGTGGTAGAACTAAATATTCTTAAGAAAAAAGAGGAGGCAATCGCTTGCCTCCTCGATCTTTCTAGTGTTGTGGGACGAATTAGAACGACGAGTCAGGGAAATAGAACTCTGCTGCGTTATCCTTGGTCACCAAGGTGGCATCAAGAATATAGCTGCCACGCACAGGGATCTTGTCTACCAAGCCAGCTGCCGTCAGTTCCAGTGCGGTACCAATCATTGCAGGTGGATAAAGCACATTGATCGGCATCAACTTGTCGCCGTCTGCAACTTTCTTGATCATTTCCTTCATGCCAGCGCCGCCGATTACCAACTTGATATCGGTACGTTTGGCTTGCTTGATGGCTTCGAGTACACCAACGGCCATATCATCGTCTTGGCACCAAACAGCGTCGATCTTTGGATATTTGGTCAGATAGTCTTGCATCACTTTGAAGGCGTCATCGCGTGACCAGTTGCCGAATTGGCTGTCGAGCACTTTGATGTCTGAACCCTTGATGGCATCGGCAAAGCCCTTCTGGCGTTGCTCATCAATCACGATAGGCAGACCGCGAATGATCACGATATCTGCTTTGCCCAAATTAGCCTTCATGTAATCGCCAGCCACTTTACCCAAAGCTGGGTTGTTGCCAGCCACATAGAGATCATTGATGGTTGGATCGGACAATGCCCGGTCAACCACAGTAATGAAAACACCCTTGGCCTTGACCTTCTTGAGCGGATTGGTCAGTTCATCAGAGTTATGTGGCAACACAACAAGCGCGGTGATGCCTTGGGTGGTCAAATCTTCCAAGGCTGAAGCTTGAGCCGCGCCATCAGGCGAGGTTTTTACAATGACTTTCACGCCTTTGTAATTTGCCTCAATGGCTTTGGCGATGCGTTGTGCGTGATAGACCACGCCGCCCGTCCAGCCATGATCTGCCGCAGGAATTGAGACACCAATTACAACCGGCTTGTCTTCAGCTTTTGCACCGGTGGCAATAGCCACCATCGCTGCAGCTGCATAACCAAAATTACGTCTTTTCATTTCGTATCCTCCATGGCCGGGTTTGTAGGCGCCCCGGCGTTAGCGCCCTTTTCTTCAGCGTCGGTTGATACCTCTTTGGATCAACATGGCGATGATGATGATGACACCCTGCACCGCGCCAATGAGGTAGACATTGACATTAGAGAGGGTGAGAATATTTCCTATAATTTCTAAGAAGAATGCACCTGCAATTGTGCCCCAAACATGACCTTGGCCACCTTTGAGTAAAGTGCCGCCGACAACAACAGCAGTGATGGCCTGCAATTCCCAATAAAGGCCTGTGGCAGAGTTGGCCGAACCTAAACGCGGTACATAAAGGATTACGGCCACGCCAACACAAAGACCTTGGATCATATAGGTGAGGACTTTAACACGCGACAGCGACACGCCTGAATAACGCGCAACATCTTCATTGGAGCCAACTGCAATAACATGGCGGCCGAACGGTGTTTTATAAAGCAAAACGGCAGCGACAGCACCCACGCCTAAAATAGCCAGCAAAGGAATGGGAACACCCAGGAAACTTCCTTCATATACGGGCGCATAAATATCTTTCAACGCGGGGCTGATGGAAAGAGAGCCACCATTGGCCAAATATGTAAACAATGACCGCAAGATCACCATGCTGCCCAAAGTTGCGATGAAGGGTTCGATGCGGCCGAGGGTTATAACAAGGCCATTGAAAAGTCCGCAGGCTAGGCCAACTGCAAGTGCCAGCAGCATGCTGAGTGCGATGATCCCCGCACCGGCGCCTTGCTCGTTGGCTTTTAGAAACAAAATCATTGTACCTGCGGTGAAGGCTGCCATTGATCCCACCGAAAGATCCAAGCCGCCGCCAGCCATGACGAAAGTTGCACCAATTGCGATGATTGCAATGAATGATGAGCGGGTGGCCACATTTTGTATAAGATTCGAATAGCTCAAGAAATGAGGATTAACGAGGCTGCCAAGCAAGATCAAACCGATCAATGCGATAAATGGTGCCGCGTGTTTCAAGCTGAATTGATTTTTGAAAGTGAAGTTCATCATGCGGCCTGTTTTTCTGTTCCGGTTGCAAGCGTAACAATTTTACGCTCATTGATATCGGAACCTACTAGTGTGCCGACAAGTTGACCACGGTGCATCACGACAATGCGGTGGCAGAGGCCGATGAGCTCTGGCATTTCAGATGAGATGACGATGATGGATTTCCCACTTTGCGCCAGTTTTGCGATCAACTCATAGATTTGCTTTTTGGCCCCAATATCCACACCGCGCGTGGGCTCATCAATTATTATGATGCTCGGATCAGCCTGCAGCGTTTTGGCGAGCAAAAGCTTTTGTTGATTGCCACCCGATAAGCGGCCCGCATCCATATCGCGGCTTCTGGCGCGTATGTCATAACGGCTGAAAGCAATATCTAGCGCGGCTGATTCCAAACGATGTTGAATAAATCCGGCGTTGGTGAACTGTTGAAGGGTCGAGAGAGTTAAATTGGGCGTCAACTCCAAATTTAGCAAAAGGCCCTTGCCTTTGCGGTCTTCAGTGACATAGGCCAGACCCGCTTTTGCGGCCGCAGCAACGCTGGAAAAGACCGAATTAAATTTGTTGCCCAAGCTTACTCGACCAGTTGCGGGCCGCAAACCCAAGAGGCCCTCAAATAATTCAGTGCGACCAGCGCCGATCAAACCGGCAAAGCCCAAAATTTCACCCTTGTGCAGTACAAAGTTTGCGCTGCTCAAACTTGGAGGAACGATCAGGTTCTCAACTTGCAAAGCAACTTCGGAATTGGTGCGGATCACCTTCGGCGGATAGAGCGCGCCCAATTCGCGGCCCACCATCAAATGCGCCATATCAACTGCTTTAAGTTTTTTTGCCGGTTGTTGCGCCACCAACTTACCATCGCGCAATACGCTGACTGTATCCGCCAAACGTTTCACTTCATCCAGCTTGTGTGAAATATAGATGATGCCGCAATTTTGATTTTTCAAATTTTGGATAACGGTGAACACTGCCTCGCTTTCAACCGGGGTGAGCGCTGCCGTTGGTTCATCAAAAATAATAAAATCATGATGCCCAGAGAGCGCACGTGCGATCTGTGCAATCTGTCTGTTTGCAATGGTCAAGTTTTCTACGCGGGCGCGGGGGTCAAGGTTGCTGCCGAGATTGGATAACAAAGCTGAAGCTTTGGCATTCATTGCCTCATCATCAACAAATGGCCCAATTCGCAGTTCGCGGCCAAGGAAGATGTTTTCAGCAACAGTTAAATGCGGCGCTAACAAAATTTCCTGATGCACCAGAACAATACCCAGCGCCTCAGCTTCCTTTGGGCCGGTAAAGTGAAGCAACTTGCCATCAAGCGCTAAAGTGCCTGAGCTCGGTAACTGATACCCGCCCAATATCTTCATCAATGTGGATTTTCCGGCGCCATTTTCACCAATGACTGCGTGAACTTTACCGCGCTGAAAGATCAAGCTCACATCTTGCAGCACCGAGTTCTCACCAAATGCCTTGCTGAGCTGAAAAGCCACAAGACCTTGGTTTTCTTTGATTGGGGTTGATTGATCCGGCGACACTAAACGACACACCTCATAATATTTTGGACAGTAAATTTAATATGAGGGTGGAGTCAATGGACAAAAATTTAGTTTTATCCGCTACATTGCAAATAGGCTTTCCTCGAATGAGTAGCTCCGCAGCATATCTGCGTGATTCCGCAATGTGTTTGCGTGGTTCCGCAACGAGCATGTTCTGCTTATGCGAAAAAATGCCAGCGCTCAGTCCAAGCGGCCGCCAGGACCAGCAAGACGACTATGAAGGTCAGCCAAGGGAAGATCAGACTTAGGAGTGTTAACGCAAGCGCCATCGCTGGTAACGCAAATACGACGATTTGCAATTTTCTGTTGTGATTGCTCCGGTCAAACCATTTGAGCGCGATCGCGATGAGGATAAGCGCCACCGTAAGCAAGGCCATGAACTTTCCGGCATCCGTTTGAAAGCGCCCGAATATGAAGCTGATAGCATTCAATAGGCCCGATCCCGAGGCCAACGCGAAGGCAAGATAAGCAGCCACTGCGACTTTGCTGTGCCAAGCTGGACTGGCTGTGCGCGAATGGTAAATCATGCCCGCGCAAAAAGCCGTGAAGGTGCACATCAAAGCGGTGAGGATTCGAAGTGGCGCAATCAAAACTGGCGCATCGACAAGCCCGCTCCACGCGCATCCATAGGCCAATGCGATTGGATAGGTGATAACAGCCGCAACGCCTAAGCGCGACACCCACGAAGATCGCCAAGCTAGTTGCGGCCTTCCTAAATGTACGGTGGATGCAACCAGTCCCGCAGTGATCAGCACCATGGCCACAGTGATTGCTGTTAAACCAAAAGCCATAGTTGACGCTTTTCCATGAGCATTGCCCACAAGGCCAAGCAGCGTCAGCAAGCCATAGCCAGCGCCGGATGATACAGTAAAAAAGGTGACGGAAAAGAAGGGTCTCATCTTACGTCATCCCTCTACGTTTGGGTCAACCGTTTGATCAGACGCAGCTTCCACATCGTTGGAAGCCATTGCAGCAACTTGAGGATGAAAACGAAGCGACTGGGGTAGGCAATTTCAAAACGCTTGGCCTTTAATCCCGCAATGCTCAACGCTGCAGCGCGGGCGGGTTGCATCAAGAACGGCATGGGGAATTCATTGCCCTTGGTCATCCCGGTTGCAACAAAACCGGGGTTAATAACGCTCACTGCAATGCCAGTGCCATGTAAATCCATCCAAAGCGCCTCAGCCAAATTGATGAGGGCCGCCTTGGTGGGGCCGTAGTATGCGGCTTTGGGCAGGCCCTGATAGCCAGCCACCGAAGCAATAAAGGCGACATGGCCAGATTTGCGATCCATAAACATTGGAAGCACAGCGCAAAGCGCATTGGTTGCGCCAAGATAATTCACCGCGTTGATGCGTGTAAACTTTTCTGCGTCCAAAGTTTCCGGTGTGAAGGCCTCATAAGCGCCCGCACCAAAAATTGCCAAATCAATGGGCCCTAATTGTTGTTCAATTTGTGTGACGCATTCGCTTAACGCCTGAGCATCCGTCACGTCCACCGCAACGGGTGTGATGTTGGGATGAGATGTTGTAACATCCATGTGCCGCGCGCTGGCCGCAACTTTTACGCCAGCATCAGCGAGTTGCTTTGCAATCTCAGCGCCGATTCCGCTTGATGCGCCAGTGATCCACACCACCTTCCACGGCAAGCTCACGGTTTAAATGCCGATGAAACGTTGCGCCAAGCGGGCTGGCCAAGAGCGGAAGCGTGTGGGTGCGTCATTGGCGACCACGCAAATGCATTCGCCGTCATCTGCTGCTGTTGGTGTGTGCGAAATGCTTTCGTCCAAGTCGGCCACATCACCGCGTGCGAAATGACCAATTTCATCATGATAAGCGCCGCGCAAAATGAGTGTAAGTTCCGTGCCGCCATGACCATGGTCAGGCACCTTTTGGCCTGGTGCTATGCGCAGCAAACCGAAGAAGCCAGCATCACCACTTTGCTGCGGCAGCTTGAACATGGAAACACCGGGGCCAGATCTACGCCACTTCAACTGATCCAAATCAGCCGTGCCGATCAGTGCCTGCAACACACGCGGCACTTCGCTCTCACTGGCGCTGCGTGGCAGCGGCAAGCGGTGCAAAGTGGCAGTTTGGATTTTATCCATAACTGCGGATTTGCTGGAAGCAGACACCTCAACTTCTTGGCTGTCATTCAAAAGGCTTCCGCCAATTTCGTTTGCCACAACCGCATCCTTGCGGCAGGCGGGACAGAACTCCAGATGTGCCTTCACAATTGTGTTGAGGCCAAAAGGAAGTGTTCCAGCTGCATAAGACACAAGCGTTGCGTGATCGAGATGATGAGTAATGGTCATGATGCTAATTCCATGCGCCCACGCAAATGGGCATAAGCCAGCCGCATTCTGGATTTTACCGTTCCCAAAGGCACGTTCAATTTGCTGGCGATTTCGGTTTGAGTGAGTTCCTCGTGAAAGGCGAGTTGCAGAATGGCGAATTGATCTGGCGGAATATCTTTCATGGCTCTATTCAATTTTGTGGCGCGTTCTTCGCGTAACATCCGCTCTTCGCTGCCTTCTGTTTCATCAACCGGATCCCATTCGATCATGTCGATTGAAATATCCGGTTTCTGGCGGCGTATCCTGTCGATCAAGGCGTTGCGGGCGATGGTAAAAACCCATGCCTGAAAGCTGCCGCGCGGCGCATCATAAAGGCTAGCCTTGGTCCATATCGACAGCATCACATCTTGCATCACATCTTCGGCACCAGCCGCATTCAGCCCTCTACGGATGAGAAAGGCTTTTACTTTTGGGGCGAGGTGATCAAATAGGCTGGCGAAAGCCTCCCGGTCACGGTTCTGCGCAACAAGGCGGATGAGGGCCGCAAGGTGATCTTGGCTCATTGCTGAACCTGGTGGGCGACAAAGGCTGACATTAGCCCTTATGGTAATGATGTTTTTCATGGCTTGCACGTCTTTTACGCGTTAGCGCCGCGTTTGGATCACTGGCACCTTCAACATGATCCGCTCTGGCTTCCAATTCGTATATTGGTTGAAAGACGTAAAAGCATATGAATAACAAGAAAAACATTGCAGTCGTCGGCTCCGGTATTTCGGGGCTTTCAGCGGCATGGCTTTTGGCAAAATCACATCAAGTGACCTTGTATGAGGCGGATAACCGCTTTGGCGGCCACGCCCATACTGAAAACTTTGGCTCAACCGCCAACAAAGTGCCGGTGGATGTTGGTTTCATCGTATTTAACGAGAAGACCTATCCAAACTTGGTTCAACTTTTAAAAAAGCTTGATGTCGCGTGCGACGAGACCGAGATGGGTTTTTCAGTTTCGCTTGATAATGGTGCTGTTGAATATTCCGGTGGCAGCTTAGCCCAACTCATTGGTTCTCCCGCTTCGGCTTTATCTATCAGTCATTGGGCAATGCTTAAAGATATCACCCGCTTTTATCGTCAGGCGCTGACTTTGTCGGCGGAGGTCGATGAAACAATGAGTTTGGGCACATTTTTAAAACTCAATGGCTTTGGCAAACCGTTCATTGAGCGCCATCTTATGCCGATGGCTGCCGCAATCTGGTCATCACAGCCGGGGCATATGCTAGATTATCCGGCCAAAGCCTTTATCCGGTTCTTTGAAAATCATCAGCTGCTGCGTTTTGGCTCAAGAGACAAATGGCGCAGCATTCGTGGCGGTTCACACCGTTATGTTGAGCGTATTGTGGCCTCAGGCATGACCTTGCACAAAGCAGACAGTGTGGTGGAGATTGCACGTGGTGACGAGGGCGTGAGCATACGCTGTGCATCTGGCCATCTGGCTAAACATGACGAGGTGGTGATTGCCACCCATGCGGATGAGGCACTTGCCTTACTGCAAAACCCATCACCCCAAGAGCGGTCACTTCTTAAGCCCTTTACCTATTCAGACAACCGCGTGACAGTTCACCGCGATATAAACCTGATGCCGCGTGCCAAGCGGCATTGGAGCAGCTGGAATTATATCAGCGACAAAGACACTGGTTGTTGTGTTACTTATTGGATGAACCAATTGCAAAACCTAAACACTCGCGAGAATTACTTTGTGTCATTGAATGCGGCGAGACTGCCTGATCCCTCATTGACTGAGTTAAGTTTTGCTTGCCGCCACCCGATTTTCAATAGCGCCACCTTGGTGGTGCAAAAGCAGTTGTGGCAATTACAAGGGCAGCACAATACTTGGTTTTGTGGGGCATATTTTGGCGCAGGCTTTCATGAAGATGGATTGCAAGCGGGCCTTGCCGTGGCCGAACAACTGGGCGGTTTGCAGCGACCATGGACAGTGGCCAATCAATCGGGGCGGATTTATCTGGGTGATACGCAGCCTATGCGCAAGGCGGCAGAGTGATGTTCACAGAAAATGCCATATTCGCAGGCAAGCTTACTCACCGACGCTATCTGCCAGTGCGCCATGAACTTGCTTATGAGGTGGCGGATGTTTTGGTGGATGTGGACAGGCTTGATGAACTTAATAGTTCATTGTGGCTGATCGGCCATAACCGCAGGCGCTTGTTTAGCATTGATGATAAGAACCATGGGCTGGGCGATGGCACTTCAATCGCAATGCATTTACGCCAACTTTTTGAAAGTTTGAAATTGGATGCACCAATAAAACGCATTTTCATGCTTTGTTATCCTGCTGTGCTGGGCAAAGTGTTTAATCCTTTGACCGTGTATTTCGGCATTGGTGCAGATGGGCGCTGGCTCGGTGTGATTTATGAGGTGAGCAATACTTTCGGCCAACGCCATGCTTATGTTCTGCCAGTAGATAATGGCAACCGCCAGCGGGCAGAAAAATGTTTTTATGTGTCTCCATTTAATAAAGTGGAGGGCGAATACCGTTTCAACATTGAAAGAACCGCTGGCGCTTTGCGGCTTAATATCGCGCTGTTTGAACAAGAAAAGTTGAAATTTATGGCGCGCTTTGAAGGGCAAGAAACGCCGCTCACTGACCGTGCCTTGCTCAACGGGCTTATGCGCTTGGCATTACAGCCGATGAAAGTTTGGATCGCTATTCATTGGGAGGCTCTTAAGCTTTATCTCAAAGGCCTGCGTCCAACTGCCCGCCCGCCCCATGCCGCTTACGCAATCACATCAAATGTTGACCGGACGCCCGCACCATGATCACGTCTCTCATTGCTTATGCCGTGAGCCTTTTTGTACTTCTGGTGCTTGACTTGTTTTGGCTTCTTGGACCAGGCCGACCATTTTATGTTTCAGAGATTGGTGGTTTGTTGCGAAGCCAGCCGCAGCTGGGCGCGTCGCTCGCATTCTATTTGCTTTATGCCGCTGGGCTGACCTATTTTGGCGTCACGCCGGGTCTTAAAGCATCATCTGCCGTTTTGGCCTTAGGGCAGGGAGCGTTATTTGGATTGATGGCTTATGCAACCTATGATTTGACTAGTCTTGCGGTTCTCAATGGTTTTACTTTGCGCATCGCGCTGATCGACATGGCTTGGGGCACTGTGCTGAGCGGTGTGACCGCCTGGATTGTGACCAACTTACTCATGAAATTTATTACAGTTTAGTTTTGCTTGCTCGTGAGGCTTAGTCGTGGCTAATTTGCCCGATGAATAGCGAAACTGTTTTTGATCTTCTGATTATTGGCGGCGGCATTAATGGAACCGCTATTGCGCGTGACGCCAGCGGGCGCGGCCTCAAAGTAATGTTGGTTGAACAGGGGGATTTGGCCTCTGGCACTTCATCCAAATCCACCAAACTTATTCATGGTGGGCTGCGCTATCTTGAATATTATGATTTCAAATTGGTGCGAGAAGCGTTGATCGAGCGTGAGGTGTTGCTCAATGCCGCGCCCCATATCATTTGGCCTATGCGTTTTGTTCTGCCCTATCACGAAGGCTTGCGGCCAAAATGGATGATCCGCCTTGGGCTGTTTCTCTATGACCATTTGGGCGGCAGGAAAATATTGCCACCAACGAAGAGTTTGGATTTGACGCAAGATGCAGCAGGCTTGCCGCTGCGTGAAGATTTCACCACTGCCTATGAATATTCCGATTGCTGGGTGGAAGATGCGCGACTCGTGGTGTTGAACGCCATGGACGCAAAAGAAAAAGGTGCGGTCATCGCCACGCGCACGCGCTGCTTATCTGCCACACAAAAAAATGGTGTGTGGGTGGCGGAGTTGCAGGGTAATGAAGAAGTACAGGCCAAGGTTTTAGTCAATGCTTCTGGCCCATGGGTCAGCCAAGTGCTCAGCGATGTGGTGCATGTTTCAGAGCAAGCAAAAATTCGATTGGTGAAAGGCAGCCACATCGTGCTGACCAAGCTTTATGAGCATGATCGGTGTTACATTTTCCAAAATGCCGATGGACGGATTTTCTTTGCCATCCCCTATGAGCGTGACTTCACTTTAATCGGCACCACAGATGAAGATTATCATGGCCCATTGGGGCCAGTAGAAATCTCTCAATCTGAAATTGATTACTTGCTTTCATCCGCCGGAGCATATTTCCGCAAGCCTCTTAAAAGAGAAATGTTGCGTTGGAGTTATGCAGGGGTGCGTCCGCTTTATGATGATGGGGCAGGCAAGGCGCAATCTGCCACGCGTGAATATGTGTTGAAGCTTGAAGGCGCGCAAGGCACACCGCAGATGCTTTCAGTTTTTGGTGGCAAGATCACCACGTCGCGCAAATTGGCAGAAGAGGCCATGGATAAGCTTGCGCCAATTTTTTCATCGCTCAAACCAAAGTGGACCGCTGAAGCCGAGTTGCCCGGCGGCATGGCGTATAGCGAAGTAGCACCTTATCTTGTGTCCGCCAAAAAGCGCTATTCATTCCTTAAACCTCAGGAAATTGAGAGGCTATTTTACATTTATGGCAAGCGTATGGAATTGATCTTAGGCGAGGCGCGTTTTGCAATTGATTTGGGCGAACGCTTCGGGCCCCTGCTGGCGCGTGAAGTTGACTACATGAAGACACACGAATGGGCCCAGACCAGCGAAGATATTTTATGGCGGCGTACCAAATTGGGTTTGCATATGAGTGAGGCCGAGATTGTAGCACTCAAAGTTTATATGGGTGAGATTAAGCCAGCTCGTAAGAAAAAGGGCTGACATGGCAAAATTGCTTCTCGCTATTGATCAAGGCACAACCTCATCACGCGCTATTGTATTTGATCAGAAGCTCAACCCTAAAGGTGCTGGCCAAAAAGAGTTTAAGCAGTTTTATCCGGCCTCGGGCTGGGTGGAACATGATGCTGAGGAAATTTGGCGCAGCGTGATTTTCACCTGCAAGGTGGCACTTAAAAAAGCACGCGCCAAAGCCGCCGACATTGCGGCAATAGGCATAACCAATCAACGCGAAACGGTTGTGTTGTGGGACAGGCGCACAGGCAAGGCCTTGCACAAAGCCATCGTATGGCAAGATCGGCGCACGGCTGAAACTTGTGCGATGTTGAAAGCCCAAGGCCTTGAACCAATGGTGACGGCAAAAACTGGTCTATTGCTTGACCCGTATTTCTCGGCCACCAAATTGGCGTGGATTCTGGATCATTTGAAAGGTGCGCGGGCCAAGGCCGCGGCTGGTGAATTATGTTTCGGTACCATCGATAGTTTTCTGATTTACCGTCTCACGGGCGGGCGGGTTCATGCAACAGATGCCACCAATGCGTCACGCACTTTGTTGTTTAACATTCATAAGGGCGCATGGGACGAGGAGCTTTTAAAGCTGTTCAACCTTCCGCGCGTATTATTGCCTGAGGTGAAAGATTGTGCGGCGGATTTTGGCCACACTGAAAAGAAATTATTTGGTGCAGAGATTGCTATCACCGGGGTTGCTGGCGATCAACATGCGGCCCTCATCGGGCAAGCGTGTTTTGAAGCGGGCATGATGAAATCAACTTATGGCACAGGTTGCTTTGCCATGTTGAACACGGGCGAAAGGCCAGTGACTTCATCTGCGCGAATGCTCACCACCATTGCTTATCAGTTGAAAGGCAAACGCACTTACGCTTTGGAAGGTGCAATCTTTGTGGCGGGGGCGGCAGTGCAATGGCTGCGCGATGGCCTGCAGTTGGTGAAGGCGGCAAAAGAAACTGGGGCTTTGGCGGCGGCGGCTGATGACACTCAACACGTCTATTTGGTGCCAGCTTTCGTGGGGTTGGGCGCACCTTATTGGCGGCCCGAAGTGCGCGGCGCGCTGTTTGGCCTTACGCGTGGCACCACTAAAAAGGAACTTGCTAAGGCCGCACTGGAAGCGGTGGCCTATCAAACACATGATCTCTTAGAAGCGATGAAAAAAGACTGGCCCGCATCGCAGAAAACCGTACTGCGGGTGGATGGTGGGATGACTTCATCAGATTACACGATGCAAGCTTTGGCTGATATACTGGCAACCCCCGTGGATCGCCCCAAAGTTTTAGAGACCACTGCAATAGGTGCTGCCTATCTCGCGGGTTTGCAAGTTGGCCTCCTGCCTGAGCCAGCGATTTTCGCTAAGCGCTGGAAAAAGCAAAAGCGCTTCACTCCCAAGATGAAATCTACTCTGAGAGCGCAAAAACTGCATGGCTGGGCTGAAGCCATGCGCAAGCTCTTGGCGTGAGGCTTTGCTTGGGCTAAGGCAGCGCCACATTTTAATTTGAGGATTTCGAGCATGGCGTTTTTCAACCTGTTTCTCTTGCCTGGCGATGGCATTGGCCCCGAAGTGATGGGAGAAGTGGAGAAGCTTATTTCCTGGTTCAACAAGCAGGGCATTGCAAAATTTGAAACCGATCGCGGGATAGTGGGTGGTTGTGCCTTTGACGCGCATGGGAAGGCGATTTCTGAAAGCGATATGGCCAAGGCGCAAGCTTCTGATGCGGTGCTCTTTGGTGCAGTCGGCGGGCCGAAGTGGGACAAGGTCCCTTATGATGTGCGCCCCGAAGCTGGCTTGCTGCGTCTGCGCAAAGATTTGGGCCTGTTTGCAAACTTGCGGCCAGCGATTTGTTATCCAGCACTGGCTGATGCCTCTTCTTTGAAACGGGATGTGGTCGAGGGTCTCGATATTTTGATCGTGCGCGAATTGACCGGGGGGGTTTATTTCGGCGAGCCTAAAACCATCACAGATTTAGGCAATGGTCAGAAGCGTGGCATTGATACGCAAATCTACGACACATTCGAGATTGAGCGCATTACGCGCGTTGCTTTTGAACTCGCTAAGACGCGCAAGAATAAAGTGGCTTCTGCTGAAAAGCGGAATGTGATGAAAACTGGTGTTCTGTGGAATGAGATTGTCACGCGGATTCACGCCACTGAATATCCCACAGCCCAACTTGAGCATGTACTGGCTGATAATTGCGCCATGCAGTTGGTGCGCTGGCCCAAGCAATATGATGTAATCGTGACTGACAATTTGTTTGGCGATATATTATCAGATGTGGCTGCGATGTTAACTGGCTCTCTCGGCATGTTGCCTTCGGCCTCATTGGGCGCACCAGATGCGAAAACCCTGCGCCGCAAGGCACTCTATGAGCCGGTGCATGGTTCTGCGCCCGATATTGCTGGCACGGGGGCTGCTAATCCCATAGCGATGATTGCTTCTTTTGGTATGGCATTGCGTTACAGCTTTGGGCTTGGCGAATGGGCTGACAAGCTCGACAAGGCAATTTCCGCCGTGCTCGCTCAGGGTTTGCGAACGAAGGACATAGCAGGCGATAGGCCTGCTAATTGCACCACCACGCAGATGGGTGAGGCAATTCTAAAGGCGCTGCAATCCTTGCCGTAAATTCTGGCAGACTTGGGCATTTTACCCAAAAGCTGAAATTATTTCAGCTTTCCAGGTGAGTCATACCCATTGCAACACCGTCATAAGAGAGTCATAGTCCAAGACAATATCGCTTCCAGCCGGCAGGAACCGGTGCGAATATCGGTATTTCAAGGAGAGCACAAAAATGACGAAAATTACCTCTACACAAGAATTAGTGCGCGCCGCCAGCTTGTCGCGTCGCCGTTTGCTGAAGTCAGCCGTCGCCATCGGCGCTGTGGGCTTTGCCGCCCCGCTGACAGTTAATAACGCCTTCTCGTCTTCGGGCGAGTTAAATTTTGAAGGCTGGTCTGGCTATGATGATCTGCCAAAGGTCATGGACGCCTTCACCAAAGCCAGCGGAATTAAGCTGAATGCCA
>DATCEN010000150.1:0-6086 GCA_036510015.1 Aestuariivirga sp. | reverse complement strand
CCTGCGCGAAGAAGAACTTGGCCATCTTGATGCCATTGCCCGCATCATTGAACGCATTGTGCATTATAAGCCCGATGAGGTGTTCGTGATCGAAGGCAACACCGACGCAGTTGGTTCTGATGATTATAATCTCAGACTGTCACGCTTACGCGCCGCCAGCGTGAAAGCCATGTTGGTGAAATACTACGCCATCTCGCCAGACAATTTGAAAGATGTGGGCGTGGGCGATCACTTCCTCAAAATTCCAACGCCTTATGCTGAGCCAGAAAATCGTCGTGTCACTATCACAAGGGCCACGCCTTATCTGCAAGGCATGCAATAAAAGCTGTTGTGGAAACGGAGTGTATATTTACACTTCGTTAACCGCCTTCGAGTCCAAAAACCCTCGACCAAGCATTTGAAAAGAATCATTTTCTGGCCGAGGGAATCGCACCACATTCGGCCTCATGAAGCCAATTGAACGTATCCCCAGCCGAAAATTTATGTTGTTTCTTGTGCTATGCTTGGGGTTGGCGATTATTGCGCCAGTCGTGGTTTTGGCGGCGTGATTTCTTGAATCAGGCCACCAGCTTTTCGACATCAAAAAGCTGGTATCCCAAAGCTTCAGCCACAGCTGGGTGAGTGACTTTTCCTTCAGCCACATTGAGACCAGCGCGCAAATGCCGGTCTTCTTTCACAGCACGCCGCCAGCCTTTGTCCGCCAGAGCCAAGCCAAACGGCAGGGTTGCATTATTCAGCGCATAAGTTGAAGTGCGCGCCACGGCACCTGGCATGTTGGCCACGCAGTAATGCACGATCCCATCAACGATATATGTAGGATCAGCATGCGTCGTTGCATGTGATGTCTCGGCACACCCACCTTGATCAATGGCAACATCCACGAACACCGCCCCAGGTTTCCAGTCTTTCAACATGGCGCGGGTGACAAGCTTGGGCGCAGCAGCGCCGGGGATGAGTACGCCGCCAATCACCAGATCGGCTGCAGCGCATTCTTCTTCGATGGCACTTTTTGTCGAATAGAGCGTTTTAATGCCAAGACCAAAACGTGCAACCAGTTCTTCCATCCGCTCGATTGAACGTTCGATGACGGTGACATCGCCGCCCATGCCGATCGCAATCGCGGCCGCATTGGTGCCCACCACACCCCCACCTAAAATGACCACTTTGGCTGGAGCAACGCCCGGCACACCACCTAACAAAAGCCCGCGCCCACCTTGACGTTTCTCAAGACAATGCGCACCACTTTGCACGGACATACGCCCGGCAACTTGGCTCATCGGCGCAAGCAAGGGCAACCCGCCACGCGCGCTGGTAACAGTTTCATAGGCGATGCAAACAGCACCTGACGTAATGAGGTCTTTGGTCTGTTCAGGATCTGGCGCCAGATGCAGATAGGTGTAAAGAATTTGGTTTGCGCGCAAGAGCTTGCGCTCATTGGCTTGCGGTTCTTTTACCTTGATGATCATCTCCGCTTTAGCAAAAATCTCAACGGCAGTTTGCACAACTGTTGCGCCAGCGTTCTCATAATCCAAGTCTGAGCACCCGATGCCAGCGCCCGCATTTTTTTCCACCATCACCTTGTGGCCATGGCGCACATATTCGCCAACTGCTTGCGGGGTTAGGCCAACGCGGTATTCGTGATTTTTGATTTCTTTTGGTACGCCGATGAGCATGAGATGATCCTCCTGACAAAGAGCATAGACTTTGGGCTGTGGTAGATTGTTCGAAAGATTTGGCAATCTCTCAATAATATGGAATATTATTCTAATATATGTTATATAATTCGAATGGAAAGTCACAAATTAGATAAAATAGACAAAGCCATTCTGTCACGACTTCAACAGGCCGCGACGATTCCGATTGCCGAACTGGCGGATAAAGTGGGTCTATCGCCCTCGGCGTGCCATCGGCGTGTAAAGCTTTTGGAAGCGGCAGAGATCATCACGGGCTATGCCGCAAGATTGGATGGGCCAGCCGTTGGCTTTAACAATGAGTTCTTTGTGGAAGTATCACTGGCGGCCCAAACTGAAACGGCCTTTGAGAAATTTGAAGCGGCTGTTCAGCGTGTGCCGGAAATTCTGGAATGCCATTTGATGAGCGGGCAATTTGACTATTTGTTGCGTGTTGCCGCAGCTGATGCCGCAGATTATGAGCGTATTCACCGCACAAAACTGGCCCGCCTGCCGGGGTTGCAGCGGCTGCAATCTTCGCTAGCTCTGCGAAATGTTAAGGTCTGGTCTGGCTATCCTTTGGTTTGAATAAACGCACTCAGTGACTAAATAGGATACAAGCAGCTTGCCGCAACATCGTGCGTCATATAATGAAATCCTTATATTCTTCAGAAAGACTTAGATTGCCATGTCACGCCAATCCTTCACCGAAGCTTTGAATTCCCGCCCCTGGCTTTTGGCCGATGGAGCCACGGGCACCAATTATTTTCAGATGGGTCTGGTGTCTGGTGACGCGCCAGAGATGTGGAATTTTGAGCACCCAGAACGGGTGCGCGACCTGCACAAGCGCTTCATTGAGGCCGGTGCAGATATCGTTCTCACCAACACATTCGGCGGCAATCGCCTTCGCCTAAAGCTTCATGATGCGCAGGATAAAGTGCGCGAGATTAATATCGCCGCCGCCAGAAATGCACGCACAGAGGCTGATGCCTATAAGGCGCGCACGATATTTGTTGCCGGCTCAGTGGGCCCCACTGGTGAGATTTTTGAACCCGTTGGCACTTTTGCTTACGCCGATGGTGTTGCCGCATTCGCAGAACAGGCTAAAGCCTTGAAAGAGGGTGGCGTTGATGTGATCTGGATTGAGACCATGTCATCAGAAGAAGAACTGCGCGCTGCTGTTGAAGGCGTGGCCGATGTGGGCTTGCCTATTGTCACAACCATGAGCTTTGATACCAACGGCCGCACCATGATGGGCATAACACCTGCGGCCTTTGGCAAATTGGCCGGTGAGTTAAAAGCAACACCTGTGGCCATTGGTGCTAACTGCGGCACGGGCGCATCTGAATTGGTGGCAACCGTGATGGGCATTACCGCCGCACGGCCGGATGCTTTTGTCGTGGCCAAAGGTAACTGCGGTATTCCACAATATCATGATGGCCATATTCATTACACCGGAACGCCAGCATTGATGGCGGATTATGCCCGCATCGCCTTGGATGCTGGAGCCAAAATCATCGGCGGCTGCTGTGGCACAAGCCCTGAACATTTGGCTGCGATGCGCAAGGCCTTGGAAGGCCACACCAGGGGGCCACGGCCCACGATTGAAATGGTTGAGCAAAAGCTAGGTGCGGTTTCTGCTCTGGCCAAGGGTATCGATCAGGCCGCCGAAGGCGCTGCAAAGCGTGAGCGGCGCAGAAGCTAGACATTTGTGAAAGCTTTCGAAGCCAGGCACTATCTTTTGTCTGCCGAGATGCAGTGGGAGAAAGTGGTTGATCGCGAAACTTATCCTTTCTCACTACCGGTTTTGCGGGGTTTTCAGCAACTCGAATTCCACCCCAAGGTAACCTTTTTGGTGGGTGAAAACGGCGCTGGCAAATCAACTCTGATCGAGGGGCTGGCCGTGGCCTGGGGATTTAACGCTGAAGGTGGCACGAAGAATTTCAACTTCAGTACTGCTGCGGCCCATTCGTCGCTGCACAAATATCTGAAACTGGTCAAATCCCCTCGCCGGGCGAAGGATGGATTTTTTTTGCGCGCTGAGAGCTATTTCAATGTGGCCAGCAACATTGAGGCGATGGATGCGGTTCCTGGGCCCGGTGCGCCTGTGAAGAACTCCTACGGCGGAAAATCCCTTCACAACCAATCCCACGGCGAATCCTTTTTCGCACTCTTCGAGAACCGCTTCGGCGGCAACGGCCTTTACATTCTCGATGAGCCAGAAGCAGCACTTTCGCCGACTCGCCAACTGTCGCTGCTGACGCGCATTCACGATCTGGTCGATAGCGCCTCACAATTTATTATTGCTACCCATTCACCAATCCTGATGGCCTATCCCGATTCTTGGATCTACCAGATCAGCGCCCGAGGGATTGAGCGAATTGCCTATGAAGATACTGAGCACTATCAAGTAACAAGGCATTTCCTCAATCATCATGGGGTGATGCTGGAACAATTGTTTGAAAAATAGCTCTAAGCGGCTTGGATTGTGGGTGTTGTTTACAAGCCGGATACGAAATTGGACGAACGCCTTACAAGTATATTCTAGTGACTCAGCTTCAACTTCTCGCGCCATTCGCGCGCCACCATCATAATGATGAAAACATCAAAGCCTGCGATCATCAAAATTCCCAAATGGTGATGGAGAAAATATTCCGTCAATTCATAGATCACAAAAATTGCAAGGCCCAGCAAGCCAAGTGGATAAGCCAATGGTTTTCCGGATAGCAGGCCCGCAACGATTGCGATTTTGAGCCCGCCATGTAACAGCAGATAGATGCACACAAACAACCTTGCATCCAGCGGTAATCCACTGATGAGATGCTGCATAAGTTCCGTCTTGCGATCCCCCGGATCAGCAAATATCCGCAACTCTAAAATCCAATGGGTGAGGGAGTGTATCTGTTCAAGCGGGACAAAATAAATTGCCAAACCACAAAGCACCTCGAGCGCTGCAAAGAAGAGCTTCAATGCTAAACTTAAGAGATAGATGCCGTGGCTGGCGCGACTGATCATCGACTATAGAAACTCCGCCGCCTGTTTTGGCTGGCCCAGCATGAAGCAATCACAAACCAATTGCAGTGGCGCTGCATCCACGTCGCTTTTGCGATCTTTGAGCAGTTTGGCGAAATGTTTGTAGATCAGTTCATATTCTTCCATTGGCGCTTCGAGTATAGTCTTGCCATTTATCTCCAACACCGTGCCACCTTTGAGAAGGTTGAGTTTCATGCCATCTTGCGTGGTCATTTCAATCTTCCAAGTTTGTTCACCGGTTTGACGCCAATCAAAATCCGCACTCAGATCAGAAGCTAAACCATCGGCGTGTTTGAATTTAATCTGCGCGGCAATGGGCGTTGCTTTATTGGCTGGCGTTTCAAGCACAGCGCTTTGCACAAATAATTCCTGCGGCATGATGCGTGTGAGAATGGAAAGTGCATTGATGCCCGGATCAAAAACACCAAAGCCACCAGCTTGCCAAATCCATTCTTGGCCAGGGTGCCAATGGCGCACATCTTCGCGCCATGTAATCTTTAACTGCGTAACGCGTTTGCCTTTGAGCCGCACCCGCGCTTCTTCAACCGCTGCGTTCATGCGGCTATGCCATGTGGCATAAAGCACGCGCTTTTGTTTGCGCGCAAATGCTTGCATGGCGAACAACTCGCCCATTGTGGGGGTTGGTGGCTTTTCAATCAACACATCAAGCCCAGCTTTCAAAGCCTCGAGCGCCATTTGCAACCGCACCGAGGGGGGTGTGCAAATTGCCAAGCAATCCAGCTTTATTTTGCTGGTCAATAACCCACTCAACGAAGTGAAATGTGGCACATCTTTCAGACTGGCATTGCGGCTGACACCGGCCACCAGCTTGAACTTTTTGTTCTTGGTGATGGCTGGAATGTGTTGGTCCATGGCAATTTTGCCCAGGCCGAGAATAGCTATTTTATAGGTCATATTTGGCTCATTTAAGGATAGTTTTCAAATTTGCAAGCAAGGTTTCCACTTCATCTGACGTGTTGTAATGGGCTAGGCCCACACGCAACACCCCGCCTTTATCAGCCAGCCCCATGCGGGCAATGGGTTCTAACGCATAATTATGCCCCGACCAGACAAAGATATTCTGGGCGGCAAGATGCTTGGCGATTGTGTCAGGAATAACCCCATCAACTGTGAATGACACAGTAGGTACGCGGCGGTGAATAGCATTGGCTGATGCAATGCCCCTAATTGTGAGGCCTTTGAAACTCTTCAGTCCTTCAATCAGTTGCAAAGTCAGCGCATGTTCATGAGTGGTCACCGCCTGCCAGCCGGAAATGATACGCGCCCGGCGTGTGGCGCCTTCTCCCAAGCCAGCGATGTAATCCACAGCGGCCGCACACCCCGCCATGCCCTCATGGGATTGCGTGCCAGTTTCAAACTTAT
>DATCEN010000149.1:0-3121 GCA_036510015.1 Aestuariivirga sp. | reverse complement strand
TGCCGGCCTGCCCACAGCAATTGATGATCTGGTGGATCATCTCAGCGCCTTGCAAAAACCGATGACAGCACTGGCAAATTTGCTGCTTAAAAAACTTGATGATGAAGCAGGTGAGTTGAACACGCCTGAGCGGGGACGCATTGAAGCCATTGCGCGCGGTTTGAAACGGCGCGGCGAATTGATGGTGGGGGGCTGGGTTTCTATGCTCAAGCAATTGCAGGGCCAAGACAACCCGCTGTTTGTGGAATGGTTTGCAGTGGAGCAAATGTTCGGCCGCGAACATGATGTGGGGTTTCACTCGCATTGGATTGACCCTTCAGTGCCGCTGGCCAATGCCGTGTTGCGCCAAGCCGACGGTCTCATCATCACATCAGCTACACTGAGGGACCGGCCGCCCGATGTGCCTGATGATTGGAGCAATGCCGAGGCACGCACCGGCGTGATCCACCTGCCTTATCCGGTGATGCGGGTGAATTATAACTCGCCGTTTGATTATACCAATATCGCACGGGTGATTGTGGTGAATGATGTGAACCGCGAAGACATGGACCAGATTGCGGCGGCTTACCGTGAGTTATTTCTGGCTACGAATGGTGGCGCGCTGGGACTGTTCACTGCCATTGCGCGGTTGAAAGCGGTTCATAAAAGATTAGCCCCCGCGCTCACAAAAAAAGGCCTGCCGCTTTACGCCCAACATGTTGATCCGATGGATACTGGCACGTTGGTTGACATGTTCCGCGCCGAACGAGACGCGTGTTTGCTGGGCACCGACGCCGTGCGTGACGGCGTGGATGTGCCAGGGGATTCACTGCGCCTCATTGTGATGGACCGCGTGCCGTGGGGCACACCAACAATATTGGAACGTGCGCGGGCCGAGGCCTTTGGCGGCAATGCTTATAAAGACATGGTGGTGCGCTTGCGCCTGCGCCAAGCGTTTGGACGACTCATCCGCCAAGAAGGTGATTACGGAGCGTTTGTGATCTTGGATCCGAGGTTAGCCACCAGATTCACCACGGCGTTTCCACCTGGCATCCGCGTAGACCGGGTTGGATTGGCAGAGGCCGTGGAGTTGGTGAAGACGGTGGCGCGGTGAATTGAATGGCGAAGCTTTTCATCCTCGCCCTCAGCGGCAGCTTGCGTGATGGTTCCACCAACACTTCGCTGTTGGAGGCCGCGTGTTTGCTGGCACCTGCGCACGTTGAAGTGCACGTTTGGAATGGCCAGGGCGAACTGCCGCAATTCACGCCCGATCTTGAAGTGGCACCTCCTCAAGTGGTGCAGGCGTTTCGTGATCTCATTGGCCGCGCCGATGGCTTGATTATCGCATGCCCGGAATATGCGCGTGGTGTACCTGGCGCCTTCAAGAATGCGCTGGATTGGTTGGTGGGCGGCGAGACTTTCATCAGCAAGAAGTTCGCACTGTGGAACGCTTCGCCGCGCGCCAATGAAGCCCAGAGATCGCTGCGGCTGGTGGTTGAAACCATGTCGGGTATATGCGTGGAAGAGGCCGCACTGGCTTTGCCGCTCATCAACCAACGGCTCACTGCACAAAGCATTGCAGTGCATCCTGAATGGGCGGGGCAGATAATAACTTCATTGCAATGCTTCGCAGCGGAGATAGAGAAATGAAACTCAGCAATCCAGCGCAGTTACCCTTCTCCCGTTGGGAGAAGGTGGCCGACAGGCCGGATGAGGGCCTGTCAATAAAATCAATTCTAAAAAATCAACGCGCTTCCAGTCCCTCATCCGCCCTTCGGGCACCTTCCCCCAACGGGGGAAGGGCGATTGCGGGTTAAATCTTGCCTATGCTACCTCTCCATTTCACAAACTGGTTCGCCTCAAAAGGCTGGAGCCCACGCAGCCATCAATTAGAAATGTTAGAACTTGGCTTGAAAGGCGAAAGCGCCTTGCTGATTTCACCCACAGGCGGTGGCAAAACGCTGGCGGGTTTTTTGCCTACTCTGGTCGAATTGGCCGAAGCGCATGTGACTCAGGGCATTCACACGCTTTATATATCACCTTTAAAAGCACTGGCGGTGGATATTGCGCGCAATTTGGACGCGCCAATTGCAGAAATGAATTTACCAATCACGGTTGAGACACGAACTGGAGACACATCCCACGCCAAGCGGCAACGCCAACGCCAAAAGCCGCCAGATGTATTGATTACAACGCCAGAGCAAGTAACGCTGATGATCGCTGATCCGACTGCCGCACATCTGTTGCGTAATTTAAAATGTGTGATCGTTGATGAATTGCATTCTATTGTTTCGCAAAAGCGCGGCGTGTTGTTGTCACTTGCGTTGTCGCGGTTGAGGACTCATGCACCTCACGCACGTTTCACTGGGCTATCGGCAACAGTGGCTGACCCTGATGCATTGCGGGCGTGGTTGGCCAAAGTGGGAACTCCTCCGGTGCCACTCGTTTTGGGCAAATCGGGTGCTCCGCCACGCATTAAAATTCTCAATTCGGTTGAGCATGTGCCGTGGAGTGGGCATTCCGCGCGCTATGCTATTCCTGAAGTTTACGAGACAATCAAAAACGCCAAGATGGCTTTGTTGTTCGTTAATACACGTAGCCAGGCCGAATTATTATTTCAAGAATTGTGGACTGCCAATGAAGATCATTTGCCGATAGCGCTGCACCACGGCTCACTTGATGTGATGCAACGCCGTAAAGTCGAAGCCGCCATGGCCGATGGCAAAATCAAAGCGGTAGTCTGCACGTCCACGCTGGATCTTGGCATTGATTGGGGAAACGTGGATTTGGTGGTGCAAGTGGGCGCACCTAAGGGATCATCACGCTTGTTGCAGCGCATTGGCCGCGCCAATCATCGGCTTGATGAATCCAGTAATGCTTTGCTGGTTCCTTCCAATCGCTTTGAAGTTTTAGAATGTGTGGCCGCGCGGCACGCGGCCGAGGAAGGCGCACAAGATTCAGAATACCCAATGGTGCGGAAGTTAGACGTTTTGGCACAACACATTTTGGCTTGCGCTTGTGCTGGGCCGTTTTATGCAGACACGTTATTTGCAGAAGTGAAATCAGCTTTTACATATCGTATGCTGAAGCGGGAAAGATTTGATCAGGCTTTGGATTATGTGGCCACGGGTGGCTATGCGCT
>DATCEN010000148.1:0-6123 GCA_036510015.1 Aestuariivirga sp. | reverse complement strand
ATTTAGAGAGCATCCCCACACCCGCACAAGGGGTGACTAGCCTGGCCAACCCGGTGGCCACGGATAATCGCGGTATTTCTCGTCCCATTTGCTCTCAATCAGCTCCGCATAAAAAAGCTCATTACGTGAGGCTGGATTGAGACTACCATGCAACAGATGATCGCCCATAGGCGCAATCGCGGTTTCGCGCGCGAAGAACAGACGCAGCACGTCTAATACGCGGCTCATCAGGCAGCCCTCCTCATGGTGGGACGCAAGGTCTCGAACAAATTCTCAATCTGCCAGCGCTGCACGCCATCACGGCGCATCACGTCTTGTACAATCGGATCATCAAGCATTTCACGCAGCGTCAATTCGTGATCCACCAATTTGCGTTTGGAAAATATATGCATGTGAAGTCTCCGTTGTTTACGGCATTAATTTCGTGCGAAACAATAGATTGCACAATTGAGTTATCTTGCGTTCAGGCCGCTACATTATTCAAACTGTTCATAAAAATCGCAGGTCTTTTGTCCTGCGCCTCCGTCACTTGCAGGCGCAGCCAATCGCGAAAATGAGAAACCTTGGGAAGATTCAATTTCGATTTCGGTGCGACGAGATAATAGGCAAAGTTCACTGGAACCTCAGTAGAGAAGAGCCGCACCAGACGGCCAGCTTTAATGTCCGATCCTGCCAAGGTCGATTTTGCCAGCGCAATGCCACGTCCTAGAATTGCTGACTCCAGTACGAGACTCGCCTGATTGAAACGCGGGCCGCGTGCAGTGTCAAATTCGCCATGACCAGCCGCGCGCAGCCAATGATCCCAGCCCGGGCAGGAGGGATCATTATCTGGGCTATCGTCATGCAGAAGAGTTTGATTTGCGAGATCGCCCAGTGATTTGAGTCCAGTGGCAGATCTCAGAAGGTCCGGGCTGCATACAGCATAGACTGACTCGGCCAGCAGCTTTTCGCTGTGCAACTCGGCATAGGACCCGCCACCATAACGAATCGCGACATCAACACTATCCCTGGTGAAATCGACGAGTTGCACCGAAGCAGACACATTCACGTCAATTTGTGGATGAAGAGTCTGAAACTTATGCAGCCGCGGCAAAAGCCATTTTGATGCAAATGATGGTGCAACGCTAACATTGAGCATGCCGGTCTCACCCAATGCATCAATTGCATCCATCGCGGACTGGAACTGGGCAAAGCCACCCTGAATATGAATGAGTGCCGCTCTACCGGCGTCGGTCAAAGCAATGCCTCGACCTGCGCGTTCCAAGACCGGCATGCCAATAAAATCTTCAATGAGACGGATTTGGTGGCTGATGGCCGCTGGCGAGACGCTCAGTTCGGCTGCTGCTAGAGAAACACTGAGGTTTCGGGCGGCAGACTCAAAGGCGCGGAGTCAATTCAAAGGGGGCAAGTTCCGTTTCATAACACCATCTTAATCTCTACTCATTGAGTAGTGTATATAGATAAAAAGCGCCCGATGCAAGAAAAATCCTAGTCTTTGACTTCCAACTTAAAGTGAAGCTGTACGGAGATGTCATTTCAATATTTCTAAATTGTTGGCCTCTGTGTCTTCTCATAAGCGGGGCAGCAACGAAAACAGGGGATAATTATGAAATTGAAGACCACCGCACTCGCTTCCACAACCTTTTTGATTTGCTTCTGGGCAACAGCCGCATCTGCCGCCGATGTGGCCGCGCCAGCGCCGCCAAAGCCAACAAATACGATTTCTATAGAATCGGCTCCCGAATTTTATGACTTGGCTGGGACGGGTCACGGTGCTGGGGATTTGAACGATTACTATTTCAAACTGGGCCTTTCGCATAGTTTTGATAATAATTTGGTTTTGGGTGGTTCGTTACAATATACCCAGCGCGCTCCAAACGGCAGCGGTGGAAGCTCTGTTGATCAGGCCGAAGCCAGCTTGGCCTATAAGTTAAAGTTGGGAGATTCAGTCACCCTTACCCCTGGCGTGTTGCTCGGCTATGCTTTTGGTGACCAGCCAAAAATCAACCCCGCAAACAACACTACCGCAGATGCTTATTGGGCCGTGACATTGAACGGCGATTTGAAGCTCAATTCGCATTGGACGTGGAACGCCTTCAGCTTGCGGTATCGCAATGCCTTTGATTACACTTGGATTACGCCAAAGATCGCAACCGGCGTTACCTACAAGATTGACGATTATGATGCGGTATATCTCAGCGTTGGCAATGCTTGGAAAGACACTGGCAACGGCAAAGGCCTGTTGGGCGACAAATACAACATTTCAGTTGGTTATAAATATTCGTTCTAATTATTTAGTTTGTGTCGAAAAAGCCCGGCTTTGCCCAAGCTTTTTTTGCGACGGCAGCGGGCGACTGATTCAACCAGCCTTGCGCCAATAATAAGCGATTTTGAAAACCGGCGTGTCTATGTCTTGGCCGCGCGCCAGTCGCTGTTCCACATGCCAAGCGCGCCCTGCAATCCAGGAGGTTGCGATCAAAATCGGAATGACGGACAATACCAACAGGCCCTCAATCAATATATCCGGCAGGCCGAGCATTTTTGAAAACGCCCATACCGAAGCCACACAAGCCACGCCCACAAGGCAGAAAGTGAGCAAGGTTGCGCCAGCCGCTGCAAGAAAACAGGCAAGGGGGCTAAAGGCTTGTTGGCCACTGGGTGGGGTTCTGTCTGGCTTGATCAATTCTTGTTCCATGCCCCTGATATGCCAGTCCCAGACCAGCATATCAAGGCACAAGGATAATCAATTGCCTAAACTCAACGAACGCTGATACTGCCCCTAAGGCGTTCAACGCCAAGGCAAGGGCTGGTCGCTCCGGCCTATGACCTCAAGTTGACAATTTGATTTTGGTAACATTGCCTCTACTGTTAAGGCCTGGCCTTGCTAACCCCCAATATCTGACCGAATATAGGGTTAGGTCGGCCGATCATCGCGTTGACATCGGTTCAAGTGTTCACACAACCAAATGGAGGCACCATGGATTCGCTCTACATTCTCGGCGTTGTTGCAATCTTATATCTCCTATTTTCTATTCGTGTGCTGCGCCAATATGAGCGCGGAGTGGTGTTTCTTCTCGGAAAATTTGGCGGTGTCCGGCAGCCTGGCCTCCAAGTTGTCTTCATTCCGATCCAGCAAATGGTACGCGTGTCCCTGCGTACTGTTACAATGCTAATACCCTCACAGAAAATCATCACCAAGGACAACGTCTCGATCGACATAGCGGCTGTTGCATACTACCACATTTCAGACCCTGAAAAGGCTGTGATCGTCATTGAAAATGTTGAAAATGCAATCAGCCAGATCAGTCAGACAACAGTGCGCAATGTTGTTGGACGATTTAGCCTCGATCAGCTTCTTTCGGATACAGCGAGTATCAACCTTCAGATTAAGGAAGTGATCGATGGGCATACGGAACCATGGGGCACTCAGGTAACGGCAGTAGAGATCAAGGACATCATGCTCCCCGAAAACATGCAACGCGCCATGGCAAAGGAGGCTGAAGCAGAGCGCGAACGTCGCGCCAAGATCGTCGCTGCCGAAGGAGAATACCAGGCCGCCGTTAAGCTCGGACAAGCTGCAGATATAATGACCGCGCATCCCGTGGCGCTTCAGCTTCGTACACTTCAGACTATGGCAGAAATAGCTGTGGAAAAAAATTCGACGATTATTTTCCCCGCTCAGTTCATGACGTCAGTTCAGGAGGCCATTGCGCTGATGGCAAAGAATAGCCCGCCCAAGAAATGAGCCCTTAGGCTTGATGTTACTAACAGGTTTGCAGCGCGAGATCCGATGCGGCTGCAATTGTTTTCCTACATTTTGAAATTCAATTTGTTTCAAGGCAACAGGTACTCCCAACAGATTTTAAATCCGTCATCGATGACTGCATATAATTGATTTAATTATATATTTTAGAAGTTAAATTAAAACGTCACAGGTTTACGTGTAAGTATTCTTACATCATTTCTGATCAAGATAGTAAAGCAGAAGTGGCAGGACGCTTGCTGCAGTTCTCAGTGTGACCCAAAGACGACATCCGGTGCGATAGCGCTTTGTCATCCGCTCAGCATGTCAGGTGCACGCATTATTGGTAGCGCAGCGTTGGAACTTCAACAGCGGAAAGCAAAACTAGCTCTAGCCACGATGTGCATCGGCGTCGGGCAGAGTATAGCGATTGCGCTCGAAGCTATTTGGGTGCTTGCATTTTTTCGTTTTTCAATTGAGCTTTTTACTCGCTCTGCACTACCTTCAACTGTTGCTCTACGCTCAAGAAATGTCATGGCGTGAAGATAACCGTCGTATGCCAAATGGCGAACAGCTGCGCTGCGTTGCCCACCTTGCAGTGAGCCGTAAGCCCTCAGTTGATTTTTCAGGATATTGGCAGAGGCATAAGGTGGCGTGATTCAATTCGCGCTTGGGGCTACGATTAGAAGATAACCGTCCGTGCCGTCTGTGAGAGAAATTTTGTTATCTGCCGGAGGCACCATCATACCTGTTATGTAGCGTTCAACAGGGTAGCCGTTTTTTTGTAGAAAGCTTTGGATTTCGTCGGCAACCGCTTGATCTGTTGCGCCCCCTATGCTTTTGAGAAATACCTTTTTCTTAACAGGCATTTTTGCCAACAATTCGACGCCGAGTTCCTGAAAAAACATCGATCTTTGAGCGGCAATATTTACATTGCCCGCCGTTATTCCACCTTGTGGGTTGTAAGACGTGACATTTTGGGTGAATTTTTCAATCAGCGGAACGTCCTTAGATTGTTCGCTTGATTGCGATGACGAGGTGATTGGTACTCCCGCGTTTTGCTCCTTGGCTTTTTGATTGAGCCACATATCGACTGACCCTCCGATAAAGAGACATCCGATTAGAAATAGGCCTCCGTGCAAAAGATTAGGTCGCATAGCCGACTCCAAAAACCCGGACATGAGAATCGCAAAGTCAGCAAATTATCCTCCCTCGCAAAAATGTTTAGGCACAGTTGGAAACCTCCACCGTGCAAAACCAAATATTACTGAGAGCCCCAGCCCAGCCGATAACTTTGGATAATCCAATGTCTTCAATCCAAAGTTCCCTGATAACAAACGCTCTCGTTTCGTGTAGAAGTAAGCCTACCGATGAGCGGTCGTTTAGTTCGACACGAACGAATGTTCTACTTGCCGCGTAACGCGTCCTTGACGCCACCGACGGCGTTCTGAATTTGGCCGGCTGTCTTGTCGGCTTTGCCGTCTGCTTGCAATTTGGCGTCGCCGGTAATCTTTCCAGCGGCTTCTTTGATCGAGCCCTTCGCGTTCGTGGCTGATCCCTTAAGTCTATCCTTGTCCATCGGTATTTCCTTTCATGGTTGGAACACTGGAAACAACGCTGCAGATGGTCAAAGGTTCCTTGGTTGCAGTTGTACCAACCAGCGACGGCTGCCTATCAGCCTCGCAAAACCTATAAATTTTAAGGTATGCACTGAATCTACTAAATTGAGGGTGCAACTTTTGTCTGCGAGTTGCTTTTTGTGGCATTCATTGAGCCATACCGCTTGGCGTAGATCCAAGTGAACTCGGCTCCCAGCAAAAAAATTTGTGCCGAGTAATAAACCCAGAGCACCATGGCGATCATTGTGCCAGCCGCACCAAATCCGGAAACGACGCCCGTCTTGCCGATATAGAAGCTGATAAGGAACTTGCCGATGTTAAACAGGAGCGCCGTGAACCCGGCCCCGATAAGAACGTCGCCCCAGGCCACGGAGACGCGGGGAAGGAATTTGAACATGAGTGCGAAAAGGCCTGTAACTATAATGAAGCTGATAGCGAAATTGATTGCCTGCCAAGTAAATTCGCTCCCATCGATCATGGTGCCCCACAAGGATTGAATTGCTGAGATGAAAGCACTCATCACAAGCGATACAAGCAACAGAAAAGCAATCGCCAAAAGCATTCCGAATGTGATTATACGCCGCCGGATCAAATACCACAGGCCTGTTTGCTCTTTATTCATGGGAGTTTGCCATATGCGGTCCATTGCACCCTGCAATTCAGCGAACACACCAGTTGCGCCGACAATCATGAAGCTAACGCCGACAATTGTAGCGGCAAACCCATCTGTAGGTTGGCTCGCACTCTTGACCAGCCCCTCCA
>DATCEN010000147.1:0-3515 GCA_036510015.1 Aestuariivirga sp. | reverse complement strand
TGCCAGCGTCGAAATCAATTTGAAGTCCGGTGATGTTATTGCCGCTGGTCCGCCAAGTCTCAAGATGGGCAAGAATGTCATTTAAAACGGCGTCGTTCCATTCAATGGTTTGGGCGCGGTAAACCACCCACACTTTGGGCCCAACGATATGCGGCGCAGCACTGCGTTGTGAGATAACCTTTGGGTGAGAGTTGCCACCACCTTCGCCTTTGACTTCACCGGCCAAAAGATAGATTTCTTGCGCCTGCTGCAATGCTGGCTGTGGCTGCACCCCTGCCCAAAGCCAGAAAGCGTGATAGTTTTCAGCGCGCACGATCTCGGCCTTAACATCAGCGACAGTGCAAAACAGGGCCACAAGGCAGGCAACAAGCTTACCAATAATACTTAAGTGCCTTGGCCCAGACTGTGTCGCCATAGCTGCCCTTCAATTCATCATGCCAGGCTTTGCGCATAGGTTTTGGCATGTCGGTTCCATCGCAGGTATTGTGACCCACTGGCTCGTAGCAATGCACGGCGCGAAACAGGGCATAGGCTCTGTCATCACGCGTGGCAGATTTATCTTTCATGACGTCGATGAAAATATCTTGTTGCGCAATTGGCAGGCCAGAAAACAAAGTGCCCGTGCCGCCCAATTCATCTTTGTCGCTCACCACAGTATTATCGATGGCCATCAAGCGGTAAAAATCAGCCAAACACATGCGCCCGCGAATATCATGGGCATTGCCGTTCAGAATATTTGCAAGGGCGACAATGTCTGGGCAGATGTAGCCTTCTTTGCGGCCCGCCCAACGAAACGCACTGAAGGAATCAATCGGTTGGGCTCGCGAAGTGTCAGCCGTTGCAGCAGCAACGGGTTTAGCAGGCAGCAATTTGATATCCTCGAGAAATCCCTTAAAATGCCCCTGCACCAGATCGCGAGACAATAGCCGAAACAGAGCCGTATCGCGCTCGTCTTGTGGAACATCAACGGAAGTGGCCTGTTGGCGCAAGATGATCGGGCCAGCCACATAATCCAACAGTCGCCTGCGGATTGTTGGGTCTTGAATAAGCGAACCTTTGACAAAGTCCCCGCCAACATTTTTATGGCGCTCATCAAACATGGCGAGCGCAAGTTCCAATGTTACGTGCTGATACGCAGATTGCGCTGCGGGGAACATCTTCACATAGATATTTCGTGCTGAAACATCATTGGTGGCATCCAAAGCTGCGGCGCGCAAAAGTTGGCGGCTGAATTCAAGATAACTCATTTCTGCAGGAATTGGTTTTTCCGGTAAATGGGCCAGAACAGCCTTGGCGTCCTTGTCCACATACCAAGCGTGCGCAGCGAGAAGATACTCAAAAAGTTCAGGATCGTTGGCAAAGCGTGAACGCTGCGCTTCCAACACATCGCGCTTTACACCCGCTACTGGCTTACCATCATTGTCCTTTTGCTCGCGCAGCAAACGTAAATCCTGCACAGCAAGCAACATGGGGCTGGAATTGCTATTGGTATAAGCTTCAATCGGCAGTTTAAAATCCAACTCATTGACGAGAGCAAAGCTTGCTTCATTAACTTCACCGCCGGCAACCAGCTTCGCATAAATTTCAGCTTGCTTAGCCGTGTCTCCACCCAACCAATAAACGCGGCGCAATAAACCGCTGGCAGAAGCAGCATAGGCTCCCGTGGGATAGTCCTTCAAATAAGCATTCAGCGCATCAAGTGCATTGCTGATGGCGACTTGATTGACTTTGTCTTTTTGCAGCGTGCCATATTCATCAAACGCATTTGATTGTGCCGCTAAAAGCAGAACGCGCGCTTGCATATAGTATGCGGCCTCTTTCACCCAAGGTTGATTAGCGTTGGCGAGAGCTGCAAAAGCTGAAGCATCAAAGTGGTCAGTAAGATAGAAACGGTTGATCGCTGCCAGATAAGCGAGAAAGTCTTTGGCTGCGGGTTCTTCCACCTGCTGGTCGAGGCTTGCGGTGTTCGTCGCAGGAGATTGACATTCGATGGCCTCGCGGACGGTTTTCAGTTTGGCCTTGGCTTCTTCTGAAATGCTGTTGTCTGCAGCCACAGTAGCCAAAAATTGTTCTTTGCCTTTATCATCACTGACGCAAATGCTGCCTTCGCCAGTGGTGCCTTGCGTTGCATCGTCACTAGATGCCGTCTGTTGTGGGGTGAATGAGTCTACAAAGTTTGACCACCCATCATCGAACGGTGAGGGATCATTCGGTCTTGGATTAGGTCCAGCACCACGCGGTGCGAATGAGAGCTTTTGCTTATGCACATCAGCCATCAGATAAATGAGATTGATCCGCGTATCATTGCTGGGCGCTAGAAATCCCAAACTGTCACAACCAGAAAAACCCGAAACAAATACCTTCATAGATGCCGAACAACCAAAATCTCCGCTGGCAAAAGCAGAGTGATTGAACATTGAAACAAAGCAAAAAAACGCGGCGGCCCAGATTATGTTACGCATGTTGCACCCCTTTTCACCACGCTAATACATTGGCAGCCAAGTGCAACAGCAACAAAACTTATAATTTCAACAAGGCCTCAATTTCAGCAAGCTGTGGCATAGAAGGTGCCGTGCCATGACGTGTAACGGATAGCCCTGCCGTTGCGGCACCAAAGCGTGCGGCTTCTTCGGGTGTCGAACCCTTAGACAAAGCTGCCGCAAAGCCACCGTTGAAAGCATCGCCAGCGCCAGTGGTGTCTACGACCTTACCCACTTTAAAAACCGGAACATGAACCGATAACCCGCGCCCATGCAGCAATGCGCCTTGGCTTCCCAGCGTGATCAAGGCCATGCCCACGCCACGCGCCAGCAAAGCCTCAGCTGCCTTGCGCGCCGAAGCAATATCTTTGACGGCAATACCAGTCAGCGCCGTGGCCTCACTTTCATTGGGTGTGCAATAGTCACAAACCGCCAGAATTGAAGTATCAAAAGCCGCTGCAGGTGCCGGATTAAAAATTGTTATCACACCTGCTCCCTTGGCCTTGCGCAAAGCATAGGCCGAAACCGCTGCCGGCGTTTCCAGCTGCGTCATGAAAACAGCACTACCGGCTATGGCATCAAATTCCGCATCCACGTCAGCCGTGCTCACTTGGCCGGAAGCCCCAGGCACAACCAAAACTGCATTATTGCCAGAGCCTTGTTCGATGAAAATATAAGCTGCACCTGTGGCGTGTTTTTCATCCTGCGGGACATGCGTGATAATGCCCTCAGCCCGCCACATGGCCAAGGCCTGATCGCCAAAAGAATCAAGCCCCACGCGCGAAATGAAACTTACTTTTGCGCCGGCCCGTGCCGCAGCAACCGCTTGGTTAGACCCCTTGCCACCTGGCCCCAGCGCAAATTTCTTACCCAGCACAGTTTCACCCATGGCGGGTTGGCGCTTGGCGGTGAATTGTAAATCCGCGGCATAAATGCCAAGGATCGAAACGCCTTCTTTGGTCATGGCTTGAGTGAGTCTCCCCTATGCTGTGACACTATTCAGCATTAAGGTGCTTGGCAAATCCATATACACCC
>DATCEN010000146.1:0-4122 GCA_036510015.1 Aestuariivirga sp. | reverse complement strand
GCCCTGCCACTATTGAAACCCATCCAAGCCTCCATCGTGCAACTCAGCGTGCCGATAATTGCCAGCTTCGGCGGCGTGTTGTTTATAGGCGAGGGGCTGACACTGAGACTGGTGCTGACGGCCGCCGCTGTATTAGGCGGGATTTTGTTAGTGATGGTGGAGCGCGGGCGCAAACAATCTGCTTAGAGCGCAGCGCTGATCCTTTTCGCCATTTCTGCCAACATGGAATGATCTGCCATTTTACCAGTGTGTGGCCGAAGTGGAACACCATCTTTCATCGGCAAAATATGCAAATGCAAGTGGAACACTGTTTGGCCTGCCGCCGCCTCGTTATATTGCCTGATCTGAAATCCATCTGCTCCTGTAGCTGCTACTGCCGCTCGCGCAACTTTCTGAACAATAGGCATCAGCTTGGCCAGAACCGTAGGATCAGCATCAAGCAAACCGCGTGATGGCGCTTTAGGGACCACCAAACAATGGCCGTCTGTCATCGGCATCACATCCATAAAAGCTAAAGCATGTTCATCTTCATAAATCTTATGGGAAGGAATCTCGCCACGCAAAATCCTGGCGAAGATGTTGGCATTGTCATAAATCATCATTCACTCTCCATATGTTTAAATGGCGCATGGGCCAATAGCTCGTCGCTACTTTCATCAACCGCAGCGCGTTCTTGCTCCAAATAATCACCAACAGCACGCGCCAACCCTTTGTGCGCTAGGTGATGAAAGCTAACTGTTTTCACCGGCACATAACCTCTGGCCAATTTGTGTTCACCCTGTGCGCCCGCTTCAACCACTTTAAATTTATGGGCAATGGCCCATTCAATGGCCTGATAATAACACGTCTCAAAATGAAGAAACGGCACATTCTCAGTGCAGCCCCAGTTGCGGCCATAAAGAATGTCACCACCGATGAAGTTGAGCGCGCCAGCAATCGGCCGCGAGCCTGCATAAGCCATCACCAGCAAAACATGTTCGCGCAGCGTATCATGCACCATCTCAAAAAACTGGCGCGTGAGATAAGGTTGGCCCCATTTGCGGCTGCCCGTATCCATATAAAAATGCCAGAACGCATCCCAGTGATGAGGCTTGATGTCATCGCCTTGAAGTGCACGGAACTCTAACCCTAAGTTACCTAAAGCGGCCCGTTCCTTGCGAATGTTCTTGCGCTTGCTTGAGGAAAGCGCACCCAAAAACTCATCAAACGTTTTGTAGTTGTGATTATGCCAATGAAATTGGATGTCATGGCGTTCCAACCACCGCGGATCTCCGCGCAGCGCTGCTTGATCCGCTTCAGCTGTAAAAGTAACATGAACCGATGAGGCTTTTTCCGCCGCGCATAAAGCAGTGAGTGCTTGTGTAAGCACGGAAGCTTGGCCAAAAAGCTTGGGTGCCACCACAGGCGAGAAAGGCACGCATACTTGCAGCTTGGGATAATAGCGCCCGCCGGCGCGCGCAAAAGCGTCAGCCCAGCCATGATCGAAAACATATTCCCCCTGCGAATGTGACTTAAGATAGCAAGGTGCGGCAGCGACGATCTTGCCAGAATCCTCAATCAATACATGCTTTGCGGCCCAACCAGTTTCACGCGTGGCTGAACCTGATTTTTCAAGCGCCGACAAAAACGCGTAAGAGATAAATGGATTGAATTTCGTATGATCAGGATTGGCCACGCCATCCCAATCTTTGGCTGATACCGCATCCAGCGATGTGATAATGCGGGTCTTCACCGAACCGCCGGAATAAAGTTTTCAAAAGTGATTTGATCGCAATAGCGGCGCGCCATTGCAGCCTGTTCATCGCTGTGTATTGTCCAAGTTAAAATCGGATGTCCTGCCGCTCTAAACTGCGTGATCGGTTGAAACGGCAATTGTGAGAAGTCGAAAGACACAAAATGGGGGCGGCTGAATGGCAGATGCCAATAGTTTTGCATCGAAAGCCGCTTTTCTATCGGCAACATGTCGTAATAGGGATCAATCACGCGGTCGGCAGTAATGCCGCGAACAACATCAGGATATGTGGCCGCCGCGTGTGCGATGAGCGTGGGATCAAACGACATCACGCATACGGGGCCGTTGTAGCCGCTAATCACCTTAAGAGCGCGGTCAGTTAAGGTAAAATCGTCATCCCAGAGTGATTTGATTTCCACCACCAACGTCGTCTTGCCTTTAATTTGCTCAAGCAATTCAGCAAGTGTTTGCATGCGCTCACGGCCTTGGCGGTAATTCATTTTCTTAAGTTCGGCGGATGTAAAACTTTTAACTGCACCCTTGGCGTCAAGCACCCGGTCCACATTATCGTCGTGGAAGATCATTGCCTCTCCGTCTTTGCTTAACTCAACATCTGTCTCGATTGAAAATCCCTGACGTATCGCTGCTGCAAATGAACTCTCACAATTTTCAACCAGACCCTTTGCTTCATCATGCAGGCCACGGTGTGCAATGGGATTAGCCACCAACCATTCAAGCGCGCGTATTTGTGGTGTGAAGCGCATCAGGCGAGTTCCACAATGGCTTCCACTTCAACTGGCACATCGAGCGGCAGGCTCGAACAGCCCACCGATGAACGCGCATGGCGGCCTATGTCGCCAAACACTTCAACCATCAAGTCTGAAACACCATTGGCCACTTTCGGCACATCCACAAAATGTGGCGCGGCGTTAACAAAACAAACCAGTTTCACAATGCGCTGAACCTTGTCTAAATCCCCATTACAAGCCGCTTTCATCTGGGCTATGAGATTGATCCCGCATTGGCGCGCGCATGCAATGCCTTGCTCAATGGTCAAACCACCGCCAAGCTGACCCAGGGCCAAAGGCTTGCCCGCCAGCACGGGTATTTGGCCCGAGATGAACAATAACCTGTCGCTGCGCACATAAGGCACATAATTGGCAACGGGAGCCATTGCTTCAGGCAATACTATGCCCATTTTAGCCAGATTGGCATCAATCATTCCCATATGAACAACCTCTCATTTGGATCAACAGCATTATATGCTAGCCTTGAGTCTGGACAAGAAATGATACACACAAAAACCATCACTATATTCACATTGCTGCTCTGTCTGCCACAACCAGCTTTTGCCATGGACTTGGCCAGCTACCGTGCTGACTATGATCTGCAACCAGTGCGTATTGAACAGGGCGGCAAGGTGCAACCCATTGACGGCCAGCTCGCTTACGAAGTGGCAGGTTCTGATTGCGCGGGTTGGACGGTCAGCACCCAAATAAAAAACCGCATCGCCCAAGCCGAGCAGGGCTTGCAGACGACCGATATTAAATCACGCAGTTTTGAAACCGACGACGGACTATCGATGACTGTCTCGCAACAAGAAAGCATTGATGGCAAATTGAGCGATGATTCCGAGATCAAGGTTGCTAAGCCAGAAATAGGTGCGCCATCCAAAGGCAATTTAAACGGCAGCAAGAGTTTGAACTTTTCCCTGAACCCGGAAGTGATCTATCCCACGGAACATCAAAGACGCCTGTTAGCTGCCGCTGCCAAAGGTCTTACCCGTGATGTTTCAACTGTGTATGACGGCTCCGATGGTGAAAAAGTCTTCCGCATTGTCACATTTATCAGCAAGAAACACGAAGCAACAGCACAGCCACGAGGCGATTTGTCTGCGCTTGATAGCCTAGCGTCTTGGACGTTCCAACTAGGCTATTATCCTGTTACGGATGAGCAAGCCGATACGCCCGAATTCCAAACAACATTTAACATGTTTGAAAATGGTGTCTCCACTGCGATGGTGTTTGATTATGGTAACTATGCCATGAAGGCAACGATCTCAAAGCTGGAGATGTTACCAGCAACGCCTTGCCCGGTATCGCCTGTGAAGCTGCAATAATGATCGGACTGTTGATCGTTCTTGGCCTGGTGGGCGTGGTCTGGGTGTTGCGCGAAGCGGGCAGAATGTCTCCTGCTAAACAACGTGGTTTTGTGCGGCAAGTTGTTGGGCTTGGGCTTTGTGGATTGGGTTTGATCTTAGCACTCAAGGGCTCGATTCTGGCTTTACCAATGCTGGGTGTGGGCGCAGGGTTCTTAGGCTGGCAACAGTTTGGATTTAGCAGGTCAGCCCAGCCTGCGCCAACTGTCGCGTCGATGGACAAAGCTGAGGC
>DATCEN010000145.1:0-2171 GCA_036510015.1 Aestuariivirga sp. | reverse complement strand
ATCATGGGTTTTTTGAACGATTTCAATTCCTGTGTGCGTGCCGATGAGGGACAGTATCCGGTTGGCCGGTGCGCCGCTGGTGCGCCCCGCTAATTTTCAGACTGACCCACTACCCCTCAATCCGTTTCACACTCTTCGGCTGGGTCAGGCCTTTCCAGATCGCATTGGCCTTTTGGTCGAATTGCATCGCCCGCCTATTTGCGACTTGAGGCTGCCATGCATTCATCCGCGTTGTCAATGCAGGCGCCCACCTTGGTGGAATTCACAAGGCGACTCAGAATATATTCCTTGACAATGTTCCTGTAATGTTCTAGGGCGGATTCAGGAGATTACCCATGGAATTGAAAATGGAAACAAGCATGGATTGGACCAAAGCCATCGCCATCAACTGCGCGGCGCTCGCCCGCATTGTGGATGAGATTTTCTCGTTGCTGGAACTGGCGCTGACGGGAAAGGTGGCAAACCTGCCGCGCATGGTGCGTGTGGCGGCTTTGCGCCAGTTGCGACCTGCCGAAGCCGCCCTTCGCCGTTTGATTGTCATCCTAGCGCGGGATGTGGTGGTCGCTCTGCCTCCGCATCGGCCGATGCCACAAGGCTTGGTGATCGAGCGCAAGGCCTCAAGCACCATGGGTTTCCGGCTTTATGATCTGCGCAAGCGGTTTCAACAAACTGTGTCTCCAACAAAAGAGCCGCGCGGCCCGCAGGTGCATTTCTTTGGAGCGGCTCCGCTCATTCCGGTTCTGCAAGCACCAACCGCTCAGGCGCAGCGGGCAACATCTTCAAACCTTGTGCAGCTCTGCCGCCGCTTTGAAGCCTTGAAACTGGCGCTGGAAACCCTGCCGCGTCAAGCCAAGCGTCTCGCCCGCTGGCGCTTGCGCCGCACTGCCAAAACCGATGCCAAATTCACCTCGCCCCTGCGGCCCGGCAAACCGCCGGGCCATCAGCAACGCCCAATTCTGGAAGTGGATAACGTGCTGCGCGCTTGCCATGGCCTCGCCAGCGATGTGCTGGCCCAAGCTGCTCTGCGGCTCAATCCTTCCTGAAATCTGTCACGGCACCACCTCAATGCGCTTCACACTCTTCGGTTGGGTCAAGCTATTCAAGATAGCAGTCAGAGTTAACATCTTTATCCCACTCAAGCCGCGCTTTGCACTGGCACGTCAACCGACACACCGTGGCCCTCGACATGGATACTCACAGCGAACCCCAGCTTGCTGGCGAAATTCATCAGCTTTTCAACCGAAAAGCGGCTGATCTTTTCATTGACTAAAGCTGAGACATTGGGTTGATCGAGGTCTAGCAGTTTTCCTGCTGCGGCCTGGGTGAGCTTCCGGCGTTTCAATTCGCTCACAATCAAAACCATCAATCGTGATTTTGATTCCAGCTCTTCAAAATTCTCAAATCCAAGTTCTTCAAAAGCACTTTTGACTTTCATTTCCATTTGCCTTCTTCAGCATCCTTCAGCCGAGCCTTCACGACATCTATTTCAAACTGCGGCGTTGCAATACCGCTTTTCGATTTCTTTTGAAAAGCATGAAGCACAACAACAACGTCCTTGATCTGGGTGGTGTAAACACAGCGATAAGCATTTCCATCGAAGCTCTCAATCAGTTCCACAATTGACGCGCCGCCAAATCCTTTTTGGGCCTTGGCGTGAGCCGGAAAAAGACCAATTTGCACCTTGAACAACTCATGCCCAAAGTCTTGGCGCACCCTCGATGGAAAATCAGAAAGGTCTTTGCGAGACCTCCCGACGAATTTGAGCGGCGTGATTGTGTTCATATATCAATACTGATATATTGTCAAGGCACCACCTCAATGCGCTTCACACTCTTAGGCTGGGTCAGGCCTTTCCAGATCGCATTGGCCTGATGCACCGGCGCATTGGCAGGTCTCTCGATGTAAACACCATCGCCAGCTTTGGCTTTCACCACGCCATCTTCATAAGCCACTTTGCCGCGTGAGATGACGATGCGGGGCAGGCCCACGCATTCAAAGCCTTCAAACACGTTGTAATCAATGCGGCTTTCCTGCGTTTTCACGCTGATGGTTTTGGTCGCTTTTGGATCCCACACCACCACATCGGCATCAGCGCCCGGCCTGATACAGCCCTTGCGTGGATAGATGTTCAGGATTTTCGCGATGTTGGAGGAGGTTACCGCCACGAATTC
>DATCEN010000144.1:0-4090 GCA_036510015.1 Aestuariivirga sp. | reverse complement strand
TGGGCTTGGCGGATCATCGGATAGCCGGAATAATTGTGAGTGAGAGCGAAAATCACTTTTGGATGCTTTTTCAGCAAAGCTTCGAGTTGCTTGGCCTCTTTCAAATTCAGTGACAGCGGCTTGTCACACACCACATGAATGCCAGCCTCGATGAAGGCCTTGGCCACCGGAAAGTGCATATGGTTGGGGGTGACGATGGCCACCATTTCAATGCCGTCGGCGCGCCCCGCTTCAGCTTTCGCCATGGCTTTGTAATCGGAATAGCTGCGGTCTACGGCGAGGCCCAGCTCTTTGCCAGAAGCTTCGGCTTTTTCAGGCGTTGATGAGAGGCAGCCTGCCACCAATTCATAATGGTCATCCATGCGCATGGCCAAGCGGTGTACAGCACCGATGAAGGCGCCCTGCCCTCCGCCAACCATACCGTAACGAATACGACCCGTTGATTTTTCTGATGTGCCTGTGATTGCCATTTTTCTCTCCCTAAATTTCTTAAAGTGTTTTCCACCCTTTAGACCGCTGCACTGCCATTCCAAAGCGCGAAAGTAAAGATGCGGGCAATGGATTGCTCGGCGCGAATTGTTGTTTTGGTGGTGGCAGAGGCGGCAAGGTTTTGGCACCTGCCCCAAGCATGGCCATCCGCGCAACGCCGAGGCCCGTGAGATCGGCTGAGCCTGCAACGGAAACGCGCCGATCAAGTGCGTTAGCAAGGAATTGGCCGAAATAGGTATTGTTAGATAGGCCGCCATCAATTGAAATCACATTGCCCCGCCCGGTTTGGCGCGTCATGGCGCCTAGAACTTCACAGCTGCGCAAAGCGATGCCTTCCAGCAACGCCTGCATCATATCTTCGCGCGTTGTATCAAGGCCCATGCCCAGCCAAAGGCCAGAGGCATTTCTATCCCAGTGTGGGCAGCCAAGGCCAGACAGAGCGGGCACGAAAACTAAACCTCTTGAAATGGCGGATGGCTTTTCGAAGCTATTAATCTCGCTATAGTCCTTGAAGAGACCAAGCCCCTTGGCCCAATTCACGGCAGAGCCCGCATTATAAACGCCGCCATCACTTGCGAATTCAGCTTGTGCGTCATGGATTTTCCACGCCACGGTGGGCAAGAGGCCCGTGTCATCTTGCAGCGGGCGCTCGCGCCCCATGAGGCAAAGAGCAAACGCACCCGTGCCAAAGGTAATTTTACCATCGCCGGATTTCACGCAGCCGTGGCCGAAAAGTGCTGCTTGTTGATCTACGATTGAAGCCGTGATGTTTGAGCCAAATGGCCCTGTGGTGGCGCGGATTTCTGGCAGGCACTCACGCGGCACGCCGAAGAGTTCACAAAGCTCATCATCCCACTGCAGGCTATCCAGCGACATCAGTGACGTGCGTGACGCGGTGGAAACATCGGTGGCGAAAACACCAGTCAGACGATAGAGAAAATAGGCGTCAGATGTGCCAAGGCGCAGGCGGCCTTGCGCGTGAAGTTCCTTGGCAACTTTTACATTGTCCAAGAGACAGCGCAGCTTTGAGGCGGAGAAATAGGGATCAAGCGGCAGGCCCGCTTTTGAAAGGGTAAGCTTTTCAGCATCTTCAGATTTCAACTGGGCGCAAACATCCTTGGTGCGATCATCTTGCCAGACTATTGCATGGTGAATGGGATTTCCGGTCTTGGCATCGAAGGCAACGACCGTTTCGCCCTGATTGGCAATGCCGATGGCATCCACTTGACCCGCCTTCTTGATTGCTGTCTCGATATGGCCAAAAAGTTCGCTCGCGTCATGTTCCACCCAGCCTTGGCGCGGCAAGTGTTGTTTTACACTGGCGCTGAAGACTGATTTGAAGTGACCTTCGTCATCGTAAGTAAATGCTTTGGTGCCCGTGGTTCCCTGATCGATGGCGAGAACTTTCATGGTGTGAGAACCTTCGCCAAATCGCGGCCCTGCGCCATGCAACGGCCCGCCGTTTCCAAATGCCCAAGCACATTGCCCACGGCATATATATTGGGCTTCGACGTTTTGAAACTGTCTGTCACCTTGGGTGCGTGATCCTCGTGTTCCAAATAGCCATTTGAATAAAGCGCATCTTCGCTGCGGAATTTGCCGGTAAGGATGACGCCGTCGCAGTCCACCATTCTGATTCTGCCGGATTGTTCGATTTCAATCGCTTCAACAGTTGTCTTTCCGTGAATAGCGATCAGTTTTGCGCGCTGCAAAACTTTGGTGCCAAACAGTCTTGCGCCATATGCAAAATAAGATGGTGCTGCGTTCACGCTGTTTTCAGTAAGCATCATCACTGGCTTCACTTGCATGTGCCTACATGTGAGTAAGGTTGAATAACTCACCCACTCTGAACCAATGATGACGGGGCGTTTGAACGGGTGTTCACCATTGAGATAGACACGTTGTTGAAGCTCCCCTGTGTTCATAATGCCTTTGAGTTTGTTGCCGCCGACAAGGCGCGCGGCGCGAGATGATTCACGCGTGCCTGTGGCCAAAACAATTTTGTCGGCGCTGATTTCGGTTATGCCACGTGCAGAATGCACGCGCAAAGTTCCATGCAAGGTGAAACCGAGTGCAGTTGTTGCCGTGCGGATGTCTAAGTGTTTGGTTTGATCGCGCAGCTGCCGCGCCAGATTGGGGCCGGTCATCAAGCCGAAGTTTTTATAAGGAGCAAAACCCATGTGGCCGCAGTGGCGCGGGATGCCGCCGGCCACGGCTTCACGCTCCAACACGACAATGTCTTTTACGCCCGCTTGCGAAAGGGCAATTGCTGTTGATAGCCCAGCAGGCCCGCCACCGATGATGACAATATCATGATGCTCCATGCTTGGCCTTTTCGAATGCAGCGGAAACATGCGCCGCACAGTAGAACCCTTGGCAGCGCCCCATGGTGGCGCGGGTGCGACGTTTGAGGCCGCCTAAGTCGCCCGCAGGCAGAGGCCCTTGCATGGCGGTTTCAATTTCGCCACGCGTCACCCATTCACAGTGACACATGATTTCGCCACCCTTCATATAAGGCCTGACGGCATGTTCGGCGAGATTGGGAACGGGAGTCCAGATTGGCGCAGGCGACGTTTTTGGCAGCTTGCCGAAATGCTTGGTATAAAGCTTCGCCACATGCTGCGCAATGCCGAGAGATGACGTGAGGCCGGTGGAGCGAATGCCTGCGACAGTGATCCAGTTTTCACCATCATGAGCCCTGATGATGTAATCGCTTTGTTCAGTGGCCGGGCGCAGGCCTGCGTAAATCGCCGTAACATCCACAGTTTTCAATGCGGGCAACATATCGATGGCGGTGGCTTTAAGCCTGTCCAACGAAGCTGTGTCATTGGTTGCGTTCTCACGTTCATCGGTTTCTTCAGCCGTCGGGCCAATGGCGAGATTACCGAAGATTGTCGGGAACAACACCACGCCCTTGGTGCGTTCAGTGGGCACAGGTAACACAATGCTTCGCAGCAATTTGGATGCAGGTTTATCGAAAACGACGAACTGGCCTTTGCGCGGTTTGATTTTGAAATCGCATTCACGGGCCATTGCTTCCACGTGATCGCCGTAAAGACCTGCGGCATTGATCACGATGCGCGCGACGACATCTCCTTGAGGTGTAGTGAGATGCCATTCACCACCCTGCCGTTTGATCTTGGTGACTTCTGAATGACGCAAGATTTCCGCGCCATGGGCAATGGCCTGATGGGCATAGGCGAGCGGGGCAGACCAAGGATCGACGACATGTTCACCGGGCACGAGGACTGCTGCCATTGCGGTCTTGGCGAGTTGCGGCTCGCGCAAGCGAAGTTCAGTTTGCGAGAGGCGTTTGACGTCAGCAATACCGTTGGACAGCGCCTTCTTTTCAATGTCGTCTAACTTCGCAAGTTCATTTTGCGTCCAGGCAATAACAAGTGCCGAAGTTTCAAGGAGCGGAAGATTGAGCTTTTGCCGGATACCCAGATATTCGGCATGGCCTGCTTGCATACACTGCAGTTCGAGACTTTTTGGCGGCGCATCAAAACCGGTGTGTAGCAAAGCACTGTTGCCCTTGGAAGCGCCCGACAAAATGTCGGCATCTTTCTCCAAGCCCGCGCATTTCAGGCCCGCCATGGCA
>DATCEN010000143.1:0-6017 GCA_036510015.1 Aestuariivirga sp. | reverse complement strand
TGGAGTTCCACAAAAACTAAAATAACATGATGGAGGAAACAACATGAAAAAGGTATTTCTGAAAAGCTTTGTCGCAGTTGCGGCAATAACTGTCGCCGGACTCGGTGCTAGCACCGCGTTCGCCGATGCAAAAGTGACACTTACTTATCAAGTCGATGCAAATTGGATTAAGGATGGCGAACGCCAACTCGCCAAGAAGTTCGAAGAGCAAACGGGCATTGCTATCGACTTCCAGATTGTACCTGCCGATCAATACTTCAATGTATTGAAGACAAAGCTCAACACCGGCGAGGCTACTGATCTCTTCGGGGGACAAAGCGGCGTTACCGATCTGACATTGAACTATAATGTTGAGAAGAACGCTGTCGATCTTTCAAATGAGCCATGGGCCAAACAAGAAGACCCGATCGTTGCGGCGCAATCAACCGTGAAGGGCAAACTTTACGGCCTCACCTATTGGGATACGCTCGGCTATGTTTGGGTGGTAAATTATAACAAGGCGACGTTTAAAAAATTTGGCCTTGAACCACCTAAGACCTATGCAGAATTCAAAGCACTTTGCCAAAAGTTGAAGGACGGAGGTGTTCAGCCACTTTATGAACCGGTTTCAGATGGCTGGCATCATGTGCTTTGGTTCCCCGAGTTGGGACCGCGCTATGAACAGGCTACCCCGGGTCTTGCCGACAAACTCAATACCAACAAAGAAAAGTTTGCCGACGATAAGACCATGTTGACAGATCTGACAGAGCTCAAGGAAATGTTTGATCTTGGTTTCTTTGGCAAAAATGCTCTATCCGATGCGTTTGCCGATCGTACCAAAGCAATGTCAGATGGTAAGATTGCCATGTTCATGGCGCAAAGCGCGTTCCCTCAAGACTTGCACAAAGACTACCCCAATATCAGCCCAGATGACTGGGGCGTATTTGTTATGCCGTTGGCCGATAACCAACTCCTCAACATCAATCCTGCGGGACCTACCCACTTCATCTACTCGGGTTCCAAACATGTTGCTGAGGCTAAACAATATTTGGATTTCTTGACGAAGCCTGAAAACCTGCAAACCTACCTCGACAGCGAACCACAGTTCTTCACGCTACCTTTCCCGGGTTTGAAGACAAAGTTTTCGCCTGACCTGCAAGCCTTCATGGATGCCCATAAAGATGCGCGTGGTGTAGTTTATCAAACGCAGATCAATTACGTGAACGCGCAGTGGATGGATATCGGCAAAGATGTAACGGCCATGTTTACCGGCACCGAATCTCCTGCTGACGTGCTTACGAACGTTGATAAACGTCGGTCAGACTTTGCCCAAGCGGCGAAAGATCCAAATTGGAAATGAGCAACAAACTGGGCTTAAGCTCTATCCACGGTAAATAAAACACCGGGCCCCAATCAAAATGGGTTGGGACCCGGTATTAAAATTTGGTTCAACGATGAAATTCCGCAGCCGATATCCAGTTTCCTTTGCCGCGCCGGCACTCATTTTGTACGGCGTTTTCTTTATTTTGCCTAGCTTGGGAGGCATCATCTATGCATTCACTGACTGGAGCAGCTATTCAGATGAAGTCAATTTCGTTGGCTTAAAAAACTTTGTTAAAATTTTTACGCCCGGCGAACACTATCTAGGATATTTCTCAAACACCTTCCTCTTCACCATCATAACCATCATTATCAAAACCGTTGTCGGACTTGCGTTGGCGCTGTTGCTGAATGAAGGCGTCAAGAAATTCGTCAACCTCTACCGCGTCTTGATCTATGTACCCGTGGTTTTGCCGATGTTGGTGGTGGGCCTTATGTTCCGTTCGATCCTCAATCCTGCGACTGGCTTGCTCAATACCTTTTTGCGCGCCATCGGCCTTGATGTGATCGCCATGTCTTGGCTGGTGGATCCCCATATCGCGCTCTATTCAATTATGCTTGTCGATAGTTGGAAGGGTGTTGGCTACATCATGGTGATTTTATTGGCGGGTCTTCAAACTATTCCAAAAGATTATTATGAAGCGGCAAAGGTTGACGGGGCCAATGGCTGGTGGCGTTTCTGGTTCATCACATTGCCATTGCTGATGCCCGCGCTATCGATCGTAACTGTACTAAATATGCTGTACGGACTCAGAATTTTTGACATCATTTATGCAACGACCAATGGCGGACCAGGCTATGCCACTGAAGTGCTTCAGACCGGAATTTTCAAGGCGTTTTCTCAAGGCCAATATGGCTTGGGAACAGCGCTTTCAAGCATACTTTTCGTTATCCTCCTGATTGCTGGTTATGGAGTCATTCGTCTCCTAGAGCCAAAGCCAGTTCAGCAGTAAGGGCAAAGCTATGACACATAGAAGAAGCTTCCGAAGTATTGCGGCGCATCTCTTGGCAATAGTTGCAAGCTTGATTGCAATCATCCCGGTTTATCTTATTTGTGTAAATGCGTTAAAATCTTCGGCGCAGTCAAGCTCGATGGGCATGGAGTTTCCGAACGAATTGCACCTCGAGAATTTCGCGACTGTTATCGGACAAGGCAAACTGACGACGAGCTTTCTGAACAGTATGCTCTATGCCTCTGGCGCATCGATCATTGCCACGCTCTTTGCTGCTATGGCCGCCTTCGTGCTGTCACGCCAGCGCACGAGGTTTAATCGCTTCATCTACTTGTTCCTGATTATGGGGATTGCACTGCCGATCAATTTCTTCACATTGACGAAGATCATGCAGATCACCCATCTGATCAACACCAAACCAGGCATCATCATACTTTATGCCACACTGCAGTTGCCATTCGCGATTTTTCTGATTTATGGTTTCGTTGAGTCGATTCCGCGAGAACTGGACGAGGCGGCAACAATGGATGGATGCGGGCCGGTGCGCATTTTCTTCAGTGTTATCATGCCTCTATTGACACCGGTTCTGGTGACGACTGGAATTCTTAGCTTCCTCAATACTTGGAACGATTTCATTATGCCGCTGTACTATCTCAATAGTAGCGCCAATTGGCCAATGACTCTCGCCGTCTATAACTTCTTTGGCCAATACAAACAAAGTTGGAACTTAGTTTCTGCTGACATCCTGCTGACTATCTTGCCAGTTCTAATCATTTATCTTGCAGGGCAGCGTTTTATCTTGAGCGGAATGACCAGCGGCGCCGTGAAAGGATAGTTACGTGTCAAAAATCGAACTTCGCAACATTCGTAAAAGTTTCGGATCGACTGAAGTCATCCATGATATTTCGTTGTCAATCGAGGATGGCGAATTTACGGTTTTCGTTGGCCCATCGGGCTGTGGCAAGTCTACGCTGTTGCGTATTATCGCAGGGCTCGAAGATCTGACGAGCGGCGAAGTTCACGTCGGCGAACAAAACGTCACCCATGTCGAGCCCGCAAAACGTGGGCTGGCGATGGTGTTCCAGTCCTACGCACTCTATCCACACATGACTGTTGCCCAGAATTTGAGTTTTGGGCTGCGTGTGGCAAGGCGACCCAAGGCCGAAATCGCCGAGCGTGTTGGTCGTGCGGCAAGTGTTCTACAACTTACGGAACTACTCTCACGAAGGCCGGCGCAACTTTCTGGTGGCCAACGCCAGCGTGTTGCGATCGGCCGCGCCATTGTGCGCGACCCTAAGGTGTTTCTGTTCGATGAGCCGCTGTCGAATCTAGACGCTGAACTTCGCGTTCAGATGCGCGTCGAAATTGCCAAACTTCATAGCATGTTGGGAAACACCATGGTGTATGTCACCCATGACCAGACTGAGGCACTGACCCTGGCTGACAAGATCGTAGTGCTGCGTGCCGGGCGGGTCGAACAAATTGGTGCGCCGCTTGCACTTTACAATGATCCTGATAATGCTTTTGTGGCCGGTTTCATCGGCTCACCGCGCATGAATTTTCTAGCTGCGACTGCGCTTGGGGGCCGTCGGTTTACTGTTAGCGGCATCGAGGTCGAGGTACCAATCCACTCATCTATTGAAGCAGGAGAGAAAGTAAGTTTCGGCATACGCCCAGAACACCTTGAAGCGGTGGCTGGCGTTGCACTGCCCGTAACAACCGATGTGGTTGAACAACTTGGCTCGACATCCTATCTCCATGGCAAAGTCACAAGTGGCGAGACAATCGTGGCGGAGCAACGCATTCCGCAGACGCAAGCAAAAGGCGAAATGATTGTGAAGTTCAAGCCGGCTGACGTCCGCTTATTCGATTGTAACGAAAAGCGTATCCGTTGATATTCTGAACGGTCACAATTTCAATTTGAGCTTTGCCAGAGCAGCAAACCAGTCACGCCATTTTCACCGGTAAGCCACTCTTACAGCTTTGGCGGCGGCATATCTGTAAGGAAATCGCGTCGGGCTGGCGCATTATAACAGTTCAATAATACGGCAGGATCGTGCGAATGACTGCTTCGGGTCAGAAACAGACTTAGTTGATTTTCTGTGCACGTCCGCTACATGTTCCAATGCGGATACCAAATCCATAATTTGCGTGAAAATTAGAGAAGAATTCGTGACCCTGTAGTCAATGGTATTGTAATTTTGAACTAAGACTATGCCCCTCTCCGCTCGCGGGGGGGGTATAGTGAAGTTCAAAATTAGAACATCAATGACTACACCACGGCCTGTCAACGGCAATTGTCATGGGTAATCGTCGCCTTGTTAGGTCAGTTAGTCAGCGCACAGCGGACAGGGCCTGATAGGCAATTTCAGCCCGCTTGTGACCCCTACCACACACCTATCGCTCCGGCCGTCCCGGAGAATATGAAGCCTCAGATATGCCAAATCCTTCATTCAATCAGGCCGCACAAAGTCCATGTTTATCTGACGACGGATATGAAACCTGCTTTAGGGCCGCAAAACTGCTATAATATTTTCCAACCTTGTCAATCGATACACTGGCCGTTTTATTCCTAGGTCTTCGTGAGGTAGGTTTCAAAGCTCAAACTTCAATGGTGGCTTTGATCAGGCCCCTTTTATCATATGTCCAAAGTGCAATCGCATTTGGCACCTCGGCGAGTGTGGTTTTGTGAGTGGCCAATTTGTCGAGTGGTACCTTGCCCGCCGATATTGCGGCGATGACATGTTCAAAATCAACTTTGGTGGCGTTGCGGCTGCCAATCAAAGTCATCTCACGCTTATGAAACTCTGAATCTGAAAATGTTATAGTGTCTTTGACAACACTGATGAGAACGTAGGAACCACCATGGGCAACGAGACTAAAGCTGGCCTCGATTGCCTTAGCACTGCCGGTTGCGTCAAACAAAAAATCGAAACCATCGCCATCTGTCTGCGTCAGCAATTCAGCATGAGAATTGGGGCTCAGTTGTTTTGTGACGGCGAAGCCTAGCTCATCTCTGGCAAAAGCCAAGCGCTCGGCACTCTCATCCAATAGAGTAACGTCCAAACCGGCAATCCGTGCAAAAATTGCAGCACCAATGCCAATCGGCCCTAGGCCAACAATGAGCGCATGCGAACCCTTAGTGGAATTTGCACGACGTACCGCGTGGGCACCGATCGCTAAAAATTCGACCATTGATGCATCGCGAAACGATAGATTTCCCGCCGGATAAAGATTGGCGGTTGGAACGTTCAACGCTTCGCACATGCCTCCATCACGGTGGACGCCGAGGACTTCAATTGCCATGCAGCAGTTAGGTTTGCCTTTTTGGCAAGCGTGGCATTTTCCACATGAGATATAAGGATTAACGATCACCGGCGTGCCAGGAGTGATCGTTTCATCCGCAGCAACAGCTTTGACAATTCCTGAAAGTTCATGCCCCATCACACGTGGATAGTTCAGGAACGGATGTTTGCCTTCATAAATATGATAATCTGTGCCGCAAATGCCGACTGACTTTATTTGGATCGTCGCCCATCCTGAGGCAGGTGGCGAAGGTGCGGCGCGATCTTCAATCACCAATTTCCCCGGAGTAACACAAACTATGTTTTTCATGAAAAGCTTTCGCGTATCTTTGGTTTAAGATCTTTTGCGACGCAAACCATCAAAATAAACGATGACAATGATGAGTACGCCGGTGATGAT
>DATCEN010000142.1:0-17007 GCA_036510015.1 Aestuariivirga sp. | reverse complement strand
GACGAGGCGCGTTTGGCGTTTCTCATTCTCATGCCACGGCCGATCAAAATATGAATTCAATCGCGGGCCAACGGCTTGGATAAGCAAGCGGGCGGCAGCACCTTCAACATCAGCAAAGCCTTTGAGGCGCAGTATGTCATGCGCTTCAATTGTTGATCTAATTCGTGCCAACAAAGTTTTTTGATCAAGCCCATTTGGCAATTCAACGCTGAAGGTGACAAAATCATCATGGTCATGCTGTGTCTCGCCTTCCATCTCATGGGTGGAAAGACGATTATGCATATCATCTTCAGCACCAGCTTTTTGGCCGAGCAGAATGGCCACATCGAGAACACCCTGTGACGTTTGCACGAGGCTGGCGCCCTTGCGAAGCTGTGGCTTGAGGTCATTGCTGATCTGGTTCAGCTCAGCAACCGAAAGCAAATCAGACTTGTTGAGCAGCACCATGTCGGCACTATTGAGTTGGTCGTTGAACAGTTCTTGAATTGGATTTTCATGATCAACATTTGGGTCGCGCGCGCGTTGTGCGGCGATTGCCGCTTCGTCATCAGCAAAGCGCCCTTCGCTCAACGCTTTGGCGTCAACGACTGTCACCACACTATCAACCGTAACACGCGATTTGATTTCGGGCCAATTGAAAGCCCGCACCAATGGTTGTGGCAAAGCAAGGCCTGAAGTTTCAATCACAATGTGATCGGGCTTGCGCGGGCTGTCTAACAGCTTTTGCATGGTGGGGATAAAATCTTCTGCCACTGTGCAACAGATGCAACCATTGGACAGTTCAATAATATCTTCTTGGCTGCATGCCTCATTGCCGCAAGCCTTGAGAATTTCACCATCCACGCCGAGATCACCGAATTCATTGATGATGAGGGCGATGCGGCGTCCTTTGGCGTTGGCAAGTAAGTGGCGCACCAATGTGGTTTTGCCGGAGCCGAGAAAACCTGTGATTACTGTGGTGGGGATTTTTTCTGTCACGCTGTTTCAGCCAGATTTGAATAGCGCTTTAACGCGATGCCAAGAAATACGCCGATTGAGCACCAGAAAATGGCTGCCGCTGCGACAGTGTTTGAAGCGAAGTCAGCGGCAAGGCCTGCAGGCACATTCGTTTCCAGAGTTGGGGGCTGTGGTGCGCCTATAATATGCGGTGCAGCAATTAGCGCGATTGCCAGAACGATCCACTTAGGCTCGCGTTTCAAGGCAATGAAATAGAGCCCGACGCTTGTTGCGGCAACTGTTCCAACCCACCATATCTGACGTGCGAGGAGGTCAGCTATAGGCATACCGGGCACTTCTGGCGGCAGACCAGCGCCCGGGGCAATGGTAAAGGCAAAGAATCCGCATAAGCCCCAAATCAAGCCATTGGCAGGCGTAACTGGCACGCCGATGAGTAGTGAAATCCCCGCCAGCATGAGCGCAAAGCCAGCACCTGCTAACATTGATGCGCCGGTTGTATAAAGGGTGCGTTCAATTCCATCTGCTGGTTCCCATGCTTTTTGGTCACCTTCGCACATCGTCATACCTGGCATGTTTTCCGCGCATTTTACTGTGGGTTCAGCCGTTGTTTTGGCTTCGGCAGCCGCATCGGCGGCTTTTTCATAGACTTCAGCCTGGAGAATAAGTGGCGATAGCCTGACGTATTGAATTCCAGCCAGCACAACGCCAGCCAACATTCCTGCGATAAGTGCCGCAAGCACAACTTTTCCGATCATGATTAGATCTCTCAGTTAGTGGCAGGGAAAGCCAAGTGAATGGCGGGTGTTGTGGGCGGCGTTATGCGCAGCTGAGATATGCGATAAGCCAACGGTAAACACCAATGTGGCACCTATAAACAAGCAGATGATGCCCGCCCTGATGCGCTGCGAAACTGATACTGAGCCGATTAATACTGTAGTGGTCATGTCACCCTCCGTGAGACCGGTTGAACGCGATAGTAACTTATCGGCAGGTCTCCTGACTTCGCGGCGTTTTTGACCGGCTCATCTTTACACTCGCAAGTCATTCAACTTGCTCGTTCGATGCGCTGGCAGTTCCTTCAGCCTTCCCAGTTACCCAGTGGCTTAGTTGAAGGTTCCTCGTCGCTTACAGTTGCGGGGGCAGTCATGGGTTTGGCCCCGCAGTGGGTCAGCCGCACCATGTTCCCTTTGAAGCCCCTTGGCATTTGCTTTTGGGGCACCGATTGGCGTATCTCTCGCAATGTGTGGGCGCGTTGTCAACTGGTAGTTGGCGCGAAGGGCTTGGAAGCAATAGGTGGCTGAAGCAATAGCCAAATTGCGGCGGGCTGGTTGCGCATTGAGCTGGTAACGCGAAAAGTGAGACGCTGCGTTAACTTTGCATTCACCAAAAAGTCGATTTCGGGCAACGGACTTTTAACCTTAACGGGGCATTATCAGCCTCATGAAAGTTCGTAGCGTTGTTTTGGCGTTTGTGAGTGCCGTTTGTTTTGCAGGGTTGGCCGCAAATCAAGGAACTACTTTTGCCGCCTCACCCATTCCCGCAATTCGCCTCGTGCAAGATGGTTTTGATGCCTTGCAACAGGGCGACGCCACGCGGGCCATTCCACTGTTCACGCAATCAATTGAATCGCGCGATTTGCCGCCTGATGCATTGGCCAATGCCTTTTATAATCGGGGCCTAGCCTATCAACGTTTGGGCCAGGGCAGCAATGCCGCAGATGATTATACGGCAGCTTTGAACCTTGATGCCATGCCAACACAATTGCGCGCGCGCTTGCTTTATAATCGCGGCTTATCGCAGCAGCAATTGGGCCATGCCACTTTGGCCATTGAAGATTACACCAGCGCATTGTTGATTGATGGCAGCTTTTCTTATGCCTATCTCGCCCGCGCCAATGCGCTTCGCGAGAGTGGACAATATCTATTCTCGATTTCGGACTATGAACGCGCCACCAAATATCAGCACCCAGACATGGCCCAAGTGTTTTATGGCGAAGGCATGACCTATGAAGCACTGAACCGGCTGGTTGATGCCAAGCGCTTTTATCAAAAGGCCATGACATTGCAGCCCGATTTTGCCGCCGCCAGCAGCCGTCTGAATGCGCTGAGTGCTGTGGCTGAAAATGATGAATTGATTGCTGACCCAGTGTTGAGCTCAACAGTTGCTGCGGTAAACCCCGCAGCGCAGACTGAAGTTGTGGCGCGCCTTGTTCCCAAGGCCGTTGAGCCGCCGCCGAGCCTGATGGCGCAAGCCCAAGTGGTTGATGTTGCCATGCCTGCGGCAGCGCCTGTAGTGGAAACCGCCGCTGTCGAGCAGATCGCAGCACCAACCAAAGTGGTGGTGGCGTCGGTTCCAAAAATTCCTGTGCCGAAACTTGTTGCCAAGCCTGTGCAAGCTGATCCTATTGAGACTGCTGCAACTGATCCAGCCCCAACGGCTGCACCAAACGCACAAGAGGCAGAATCTGCCGCTGCCGGCGCAGTTACTTCAGCTTGGGCCGTGCAGATTTCTTCAGCAACCAGCGAAGATGGCGCTTGGGCCAGCTTCAAGCTGATGCAAAAGAGCCACAAGGTTCTGGTGGGCCAGAAGCCAGTGGTGGTACAGGCCGATCTTGGTGGCAAGGGCACGGTTTACCGTGTGCGCTTTCAAGGTTTTGACGCGCAGACCAGCGCACAATCTGCTTGTGCTAAATTGAAGGCGGGCGGCGTTACCTGTTTTGTGGCCAAGACAGAGGGCTGATTAAGCCCTCTTCTCGTTTTACCAGTTTCCGATATTGGGCATTGATGCCCAAGGTTCTTGCACTGGCAGGTGAACACCTTCACCGCGCTGAAGAACTTCGATGGAAATTCCGTCAGGGGTTTTGACGAAAGCCATGCGCCCGTCACGCGGCGGGCGGTTGATGGTGACGCCGTATTTCATCAGCGTCGCGCAATAATCATAGATATTTTCAACTGCTATGGCGAGATGGCCGAAGTTGCGCCCACCGGAATAGACCTCCGGATCCCAATTAAAGGTCAGTTCGACCGGACATTCCGGCGTTTCAGGGCAGGCGACAAACACCAAAGTGAAACGGCCCTTCTCGTTCACATGGCGGCGCAGTTCAACGAAGCCCAAAATGCGGGTGAAAAAATCCAGCGACTTTTCCAAATTTGAAACGCGTATCATGGTGTGAAGATATTGCATGGGATGGGGTTCCTGTTTGATGTTGGCTCATCATTATCTGCGAATCACTGCGCGTCAATCGCCAGCTGCAAAGCTATCGCGAATGAATTTTGAATTTGGCTGTCTGCACTTTGCACAACAGGGAAGAGTCACGCTCATAAAACCGCTGTGCGTTGCAACAACTCACCAAGAGATTGAATCATCCAGCAAATCAGAGTTGAGTTTGATTGTGGTGGTGGTATTTTTGAGAGCAAAAATGGAATAACGCAACCTATCCACAAGTCGGCACTGTACAAAAACTTAAAAATGGTCAATCTCATGCGCAGGGTAAAGGTTTAATAAGCAAGCGAGGAGGCAATTCGCTTGAAGAATGGGTTGGGTTTGTGATGTCAGATGCGGCGAAGATTTCGGACATTGGACATAAGTCCGATGTTGTTGAAAATGAGCATGGTGTTTCGATTATTCGGGTTGACGGCCTGGTCAAGTGGTTTGACATTGGCCGCGGCTACGGCTTCATCATCCCTGATAATGGTCTGCCTGATATTTTGCTCCACCTTTCATGCTTGAAGCGTGATGGCTTTGAGGCTCCTCTTGAGGGTGCGCGTATCGCCTGCGAAGTTGTGGCGCGCCAAAAGGGTTTCCAGTGCTTGCGGGTTCTGGCAGTTGATCTTTCCACCGCCATCCACCCGGTTGAACGCAAAGTGCGTGCCCATAACACGGCGCCGACCACTTCCGGCTGGGTGCGGGCTAAGGTTAAGTGGTTTAACCGCACGCGCGGTTTTGGTTTTGCCACTGAAGGCGACGGCTTGGGCGATATTTTCGTGCATATGGAAATTTTGCGCAAAACTGGTGTGTCCGAACTTATCCCAGACACCTGGATTTATATAAAATATGGTGACAGCAATCGCGGCAAGCTGGCCACAGAAGTGCGTAACAGCCTTGAGAATGGCCCCCCACATACAAACTGAAAGCCAGCGCCCGCGGTTCAGGCGCGTGTGGCAAAGCTTTGGGTTTATGTTTGGGCTATTGTGGTTTTCGATCTCTGCTATGGCTGGTGCCCAGTTCAGTCTATCCACCCTCACGATTCAAACCTCAAACAAAACCTATTCATTTTTCACTGAGGTTGCTGTTTCACAGGCCGCCAAGGAACAAGGTTTGATGTTCCGCCAGTCGATTGCCCCAGACCACGCCATGTTGTTTGATTTTGATCCGCCGCAAAAAGTGCAGATGTGGATGAAAGACACTTTGATTCCTCTCGATATGATCTTTGTGCGAAGCGACGGCAGCATCGTGAGTATTGCTGAGAACGCCAAGCCAGAGTCTTTGGATGTGATTGGGGTGGACGAGCCTGTTGCTGACGTTATTGAGGTGGCAGGCGGGCTGACGCATAAGCTTGGCATTCACGCAGGTGATCATGTCGGCGGGGCGGCATTTACCCATCATAACTAAAGTCTTTTCGACTGGCCATTCTTGCGACTATAGGGGAGCAAGATATAGGATCTCACCATGCATGATATAAAAGCCATTGTTGCCAACCCTGCCGCTTTTGATGCGGGCCTTGCAAGACGCGGATTGGCTGCACAGTCATCGGTTTTGGTGGCACTGGATGAAAAGCGCCGTAGCGTTATGGCAAGCCTGCAAGAAGCCCAAGGTCGCCGCAACGCTTTGTCAAAAGAAATTGGCGCTGCGATGGGCAAGAAGGATGTGGCCCTTGCGGATAAATTGAAAGCCGAAGTGGCCGCGCTCAAAGACGCGATTGCGTCGGGTGAAGAGAGTGAACGGGATCTGACCAAAGAGTTGAATGATGCGCTAAGCGTGATCCCCAACATCCCGCTGCCTGAAGTGCCCGATGGAAAAGATGAACTTGGCAATAGAGAAGTTTCGCGCTGGGGCAAGAAGCCCGAATATAATTACACGCCTTTGCAACATTTCGACATTGGCGAAGGCCTGAAACTGATGGATTTTGAAATCGCCACCAAACTTTCGGGTGCGCGCTTTGTGGTGTTGAAGGGTGCACTGGCACGCATGGAACGTGCACTGGCGCAATTTATGCTGGACATGCACACCAATGAGTTCGGTTACAGCGAAACCTATGCGCCTTATATGCTGCGCGATGAAGCGATGTATGGTGTTGGACAACTGCCGAAATTTGCTGAGGATTTGTTCAAGACAACATCAGGCCTTTGGTTAATCCCAACTGCTGAGGCATCGCTTACCAATCTGGTGCGTGAACAGGTGTTGGATGAAGCCAAGCTTCCAATGCGCATGACGGCTTATACGCAATGCTTTCGCGCCGAAGCGGGTGCGGCTGGGCGCGATACACGCGGCATGATCCGCCAGCATCAATTCTCAAAAGTGGAATTGGTTTCAATCGTAACGCCAGAACAGGCGGAGGCTGAACACCAGCGCATGCTGGGTTGTGCCGAAGAAGTGTTGAAGCGCTTGGGGCTGCATTTCCGCACCATGCTTTTATGCACTGGAGATATGGGCTTTGGCACACGCAAAACTTATGATTTGGAAGTTTGGCTGCCGGGGCAGAATGCATTTCGTGAAATTTCATCTTGTTCGCAGTTTGGTGAGTTCCAGGCGCGGCGCATGGATGCGCGGTGCAAATCCGCTGATGCCAAACAGGCGCGTTATGTGCACACGCTGAATGGCTCTGGCCTTGCTGTGGGGCGCACCATGGTGGCGCTGCTCGAAAATTATCAAAACCCCGATGGCTCTGTCACAATTCCGCAGATCTTGCAGCCCTATATGGGCGGGATGTCTGTGATTATGAGACCTTAAGCTGTGCGCATTCTGATCACCAATGATGACGGTATTCACGCGGCTGGTTTGGTGGCATTAGAAGAGATCGCTAAAACCATCAGTGATGATGTTTGGGTGGTCGCACCAGCCGATGAGCAATCAGGGGCAGGGCATTCGCTTTCATTGTCTGATCCGCTGCGTTACCGCCATATTGGTGGTCGTCACTATGAAGTGACGGGAACGCCAACTGATTGCGTGATTATGGCGGTTCGCAAGATCATGCCAGAACTACCTCATCTTATTCTCTCTGGTGTTAATCGTGGGCAAAATATCGCTGATGATGTGACCTATTCCGGTACCATTGCCGCGGCGATGGAAGGCACAGCGCTGGGCATCAAATCCATCGCTCTTTCGCAATGCACTGGCATTTATGATAACGGCGAGACTTACGGCGTGGCGCGCGCCCACGGCCCAGGTGTTGTGGCGAAGTTGCTGAAACTGGATTTTGGCACAGGCAATTTGGTGAATGTGAATTTTCCGGATTGCCGGCCAGATGAAGTGCGAGGCACTGTCATCACCACGCAGGGCAAGCGTGACCAAAATATGTTGACGGTGGACGAGCGTGTTGATGCGCGGGGGCGGGCTTATTTCTGGTTGGGCTTTAAGCGCGATAAGGGCAACCCGCCTGTTGGCACAGACCTTGCCGCGGTTTTCAACAAACAGATTTCAGTAACGCCACTGCATATGAATTTGACTCAGAATGACATGCTGGAAACGTTGCGCGGCGCTTTTAAATAGAACCGCGAATGTAGGATCTGACGTCTTTTTTGTACCAATCACTCAATTGCGTGTGAACATCAGGTGTGAGGTGCGCAAGCCCGGACGCCTCCACGTTACCACGCAATTGCATGGGCTTAGAAACACCTGCGATCACCGTTGAAACTGCTTCATGGTCGAGTATCCATCGCAGGGCAAAGTGGGGAAGTGTCATGCCGCTTGGAAGGCGCGTTTTTAGACCGCTGTCCACAAGTTCAACGCCTTTGCCAAATGGCAAGCCAGCGAAAGTCTCGCCCACGTTAAATGCCTGTCCGTCGCGGTTGTAGTTACGGTGGTCTTGGGCGGGGAAGGTCGTGTCTTTTGTCCACTTGCCGGAGAGAAGGCCGGAGGCAAGGGGTAAACGCACAATGACACCCACATTGGCAGCCTTTGCCTTGGGCAACACTTCCCATGCGCAGTCTTGTCGCAAGAGATTGAAGATTATTTGCAGAGTAGAGAGGCCGGGTTGCTTGAGACACAAAAGTGCTTCTTCGACATTTTCGACACTTGCGCCCCAGTGGCGCACCAACCCTTCGGCCTGCATATCGTCCATGATGGAAAATATTTCGCCGTCGCGCAATACTTGGGTAGGGATGCAGTGGAGTTGAGCCAAGTCGAGCGTCTCGACGCGGAGCTTTTGTAGTGAGCCCTGTAAGCTCTCTTTTACGCGTGCTTTATTATACTTGGTCATGCCCTCAAACTGTGGCCCACGGCCAAGCTTGGTTGCGACGAAAACATTTTTTTTGTCGCCAAATGAGCCAATCCGGCTCTCAGATAGCCCTGCGCCATATACGTCGGCTGTGTCCCAGAAGTTTACGCCGAGCGAACGTGCGGAACTCAAGATTTCATTTGTACTCTCTTGACTTACCGGGCCGAAGTCACCGCCGAGTTGCCATGTGCCGAGCCCGATTTCTGAAACGTGACAACCAGTTTTACCTAATAAGCGTGTATTCATGGTGGCCGATGTAGATGGTATTCAATAAAATTGAAATGGGAAAATGCGCAGGCGTTTGTTGGGCGATAGCGGCATATTTGATGGCCAACACAAAAGGCGCTTTGCGAGATGGCCATTAACAAAAATCTTTACAGTAACAAAAAGCCGACAATCGGATTATACCAATTGTCGGCTCTAAGATTATCGCTTGTAGCAGCAGGCGGTATAGTCAACCGCAAGCCACAGGTTGTAAATTATTTTTGAATGCAAGTTGCAACAGTGTCCTTCGTGCATTCATCAAGACCGGTGAAAATTGGATCTGCAACTTTTTCACCCTTGATCAGCGAAATCATGGCAGTCGGAGCCTTATAACCCATTTCAAATGGGCGTTGGCCTACGAGTGCCGTAACTAAACCTTCGCCTGCGATTGCCACTTCATCACCAATCGTATCGGCAGCACCAACAACAAAATCGTTGCTTGCAAGTCTTGCAGCCAAAGGTTTCATCAAGTCACGATATGGCTGCGGCGCACCAAACAGTGGCCAACCACCCATAATGCCGAATGCGTCGAGTTTAGGGTTTGCTGCAAGAATATCAGTCATCGCCTGAACACCCTTGGCACCATCATCATTGGTGAATACTGGGCAACCTTTCACTTCCGTCCAACCACCTTCGCCTGCCAAAGCAGCAAGTCCGGTTTTGCCCGTAAGTGCATCACGCATACCTTGGGCGCGGCGCAAAATGTTATCTGCACCAGCGTTTCCTTCGATCGTGCACATCGTGCCACCCTTTGGCTTGGCTTTTTTGATATACTCGCCAATTTTCTGACCCATCAAATAGTTGTCAGTGCCGAGATAGGTCTTGCGAAGAGCAGCGTCATCTTTCGACAAATCTGCGTCAAGCGTCATCACTGGAATAGTGGGGTTTGCCGTCTTAATCGTTTGAGCAATCAGCTTGGCATTTGATGGCGAAATCGCCATGGCAGCTGTATCAGGCTTACCGAGCAAATCCTGAACGATCTGGGCTTCACCAGCTTCATCAGAGGTTGATGCTGGGCCAGTATAGAAGCATGCATATTCTGAGCTTGCGTTCTCTTTATTCCATTTCTCACAGCCCTGATGGATGGCTTCAAAGAATGGATTGTCCAAGCCTTTCACAACAATAACCAAGTTCTTTTTAGCCATGGCATCGCTCGCACCAAATGCAAGCGCGGTAGCAGCTAATACCAACATAAGTGTCTTTTTCATTTTGTTTCTCCCTTGTTGCGATGGATATTAAACATCCATCAATTGGATCTGCAAGATTACCAAGCGGAGAAGTACATTTAACAATTATGAGCTTTTTGCTTGTTCAAACAGATCATGTGTTTTTAAGTATTCAGTCCTAAGGCCAATAATACGAAACCAAAGTACGCTAAACCGACTAACATACAAAAAGGGATATTGAAAGTTCAATTCTCCAATTAATTGATAAATCGATGACAATTGATTGACAAGGGTTTGTGGCTATGTGTAAATTTTAGGGAAGGCACAACAACTCATTACAAATAAAAACCAGCCTTAGGCATTTTACAAATATCGGGTATCGGGAACTCATGGCCATTTTGGAACTTTCAAATATCTCGCGACACTTCGGGGCCATTCAGGCGGTTAACGACGTATCACTCAAATTGGAAGCTGGCGAAGTTGTTGGTTTGATGGGCGATAATGGGGCCGGAAAGTCAACTCTTGTGAAGATGATTGCCGGCAATTTTAGGCCGAGCCATGGCACCATACAGATGGAAGGCCGTGAACTGATTATGCATCGTCCGCTAGACGCGCGACAACATGGAATTGAAATTGTCCACCAAGATTTAGCGTTGTGCAATAATTTGACTGCGGCAGCTAACGTATTTCTTGGCCGCGAGTTGAGCCGGAACTTTGGACCAATGAAAGTTTTGGATTATGCGGCGATGTACAAGCGCGCGGGACAAATTTTTACTGAGCTAAAATCAGAAACACGCCCCCGAGACTTGGTTCAAAAAATGTCCGGCGGGCAGAGGCAGGCCGTTGCAATTGCGCGTACGAGATTGACCAACTCAAAGATAGTTTTGATGGATGAGCCGACAGCCGCCATTTCAGTGCGCCAGGTGGCTGAAGTTTTAAGTCTTATTCGTCGCCTCAGAGACCAAGGGATTGCTGTGGTATTGATCAGTCACCGCATGCCCGACGTGTTTGATGTTGCAGACCGGGTGATTGTTTTGCGTCGAGGCAATAAAGTTGCCGATAAGAAGATTAGCCAGACTTCTCCTGAAGAAGTCACAGGGCTGATCACAGGCGCAATCGTGACGGCATGAAATATCCCAATAAATTCTCAAAGCAATAGAGGCCTAGGATTATGACGACGCTCGATAATACAATTGATCAAAAACAGCAAAGTTGGCATGCGAACATTTTCAACAGCCAAACGTTTTGGGTATTTATTGCCGTCGTCTTCGCTTGCGTATTTTTATCATTCGCAACGGATTCTTTCGCCACGCCGAAAAACCTTTATAATATTACGCGGAACGTAACTTTTGTTGCCATCGTCGCGCTGGGCATGACGATGGTCATCATTACAGGCGGTATTGATCTTTCAGTCGGTTCGGTTTTGTGTCTTAGTAGTATGGTTTTGGGCGTAGTGATGCACGCCGGATACAATATTGAAATCGGCATCGCTGCCGCAATTGCGTCAGCACTTGCAGTGGGGCTATTTCACGGCATTTTAATTGCCTATGTTGGGCTGCCGCCTTTCGTCGTAACGCTCAGTACTTTGTCTATTGCTCGAAGTTTGGCAATGGTCGCCTCTGGCAACACGGTTGTGTTCGAGTTTGGCCCTGACCATCAAAAGCTTCTTGCGCTTGGTGGGGGCGCATGGTTTTTCGGCATTGCCAATCCAGTTATGTATATGATCGTGCTGGCGCTGATTACCGGGTTTGTGCTGCGTTGGACGCGGTTTGGCCGGTATCTCTATGCAATCGGCGGCAACGAACACGCCGCCACGTTAACAGGCGTTCCGGTTAAACAAATCAAGGTTGCGGTTTATATGATTTCATCTCTCTCGGCGGGCATTGTTGGAATTGTGGAAACCGGTTGGCTTGGCGCGGTCACCACCAACATTGGAACAGGATTAGAGCTTCAAGTTATTGCTGCGGCAGTGATCGGCGGAGCCGCTTTGGTTGGTGGGGTGGGCACGGCAACCGGCGCTTTGATCGGCGCTGCCCTGATAGAAATTATTCGCAATAGTTTAGGATTGCTTGGTATCAATGCATTTTGGCAGGGAGTCTTCATCGGCAGTGCAATTCTAATTGCAGTTATGTTTGATCGCATTCGTAACCTGCGGCAAAATAAATAGTCATCGCGTCACTGGTTTTTCAATGCCACAGTTTAGAGAGTTGCTCCGATAAAGCCGTGCAAGCTCATTTTCTCACTTACGGCTTTGGGGCATTTACATCAATTTCTGGTTCGTCAACCTTAACACCGTTCACATGCCAAATTTCAACTTCGAGCCCTTGTGCACGGAATTGGGCAGCTTTTTCACGGGCTTCATGCCAATCTTTGCCAGATGCCAAAACCGCGGCGCTGCCGTCTTTATCTAACAGACCTTTTATTGTGTACATGATCGCCTCATTTGCATTTCATTCGGCATATAGGAAATTGGTACGCAGTGCGATAGGTTGTCAAGGCCATCCGATTTCATCCTAAAGGCGAGAAAGTGACGATCAAGCAGATTACGCAGAGGGCTCAAGTCCTATCTTAGCCGCTATGCGTTCCCATTCTGCTGCAATTGTGGCCGCGCGTTTGGCGCCTACTCTGTGATACCAATAGTTTGCGTTACTCTCGTCGCCCTCGATCCAATGCGCCAGGGCGTGAATCAAATCACAATCGGGTTTGCCCTCATTCTGCTGACAAATCGCGTGAGCTTTCTCCCACTCAGTGCCCATAACTAAGTCGCCCTTTTTCAACCACCACAGCGCAAGCAGCGACGACGGTAAGTCACTTGGTGGGGTTGCCTCGGATAGTGAAACGGGGTCAATTTTTGTCATACCGCGAGCTTATCAGGATTGTTTGGTTTGTGAATGCAATAAAGCATTGCCGCAACACAGCAGTAAATTCACAACCAACTGTGATGCGGGTAACCGGCACGACATGAAATCATCAGTGTTTGATGCCCATGAGTAATATAAGTGTTGCACTTGCCGCGAAAAACACGAGTGACAGGCCTTTCCAAAATAAAAGCGGGTTTCGTTCCAATAATGGCCGATCTCGAGCCATCTTCAAGGCTGAGTTTGGTTTGCGTAGATTCTCCACAAAAGCAGACAGAACTTCGGTACGCCGTTGGGTTGTAAGTTGAACAGCCTGTTCTAAGGCAGCATCAATCCAATCTGGAATATCCGGGCGTTTCGTTTTTGTAGGTAGATACTGCAACTTGGAAATTTGCTTTGCCGATTTAATGCCTCCACCATAGGGCAAAAAGCCGGTTAGCATTTCATAAGTGATCACACCAAGAGAGAATATATCAGAGAGCGATGAGGACTTTATCCCAATCAGATGTTCGGGCGCTGCATAGTCAGCGGTGCCAGCACGAATGCTGCTCTGCGAATCCTCTGCGGTGCTGGCGGCAAGCGATGATCCAAAATCAATCAGCTTCACCAACCCTTGCGCGTTTATCATCACATTGGATGGCTTAAGATCAAGATGCAAAATATTTTTGCGGTGCATGGCACGCAGCCCGAAGACGATCTGCGCAACTATTGAGCGAACGTTTTCAAGATCTGGTTTTGGGTTGTCTAACATCCATTGTTGCAATGTCTTGCCATCAAAATATTCTGTAACGTGATAGAGGAATTTCGGCTGCTTTTTTGGAGTGAATATTTTTAAAACATTGGGGCTGGCGATAAGCCGCCCAATCCACTCCTCGCGCGCGAAGCCATTGATGTAATCCGCGTCATCTTCAAAATTCAGTGAAGGTGTTTTGATGGCGACAATTTCATCAGTTTGAGTGTCTTTCGCTAAATAAACTTGTCCGCGGCTGCTTTCGCTTATTGGCCTAATGATGCAGTAGCCATCCAATGTCTCCCCACCATGAAATGCAGGCGGAAAGGGCAGAGTGACGGTGCTGGCGCGCAAGGAAGCGACATCGGTCTCGCCACATTCTATGATCGCAAATATTTGCGCCGTAAGGTTGTCAGTGCTGCCTTTTTTCTCTGCCAGCTTGACGAGTTGATTGACGGCTTTATTAAGATCGTTCTGCGCTTTGGTCACTGAAACTGCAATTTCACGTGGTGTCAAGAAATCGTGGATGCCGTCTGTCGTGAGGATAAAGATATCGCCCTTCACTAAAGGCTCGAAGCGATAATCAATTTCCAGATTCTGACTAATGCCCATGGCGCGCGAAAGATGATCAAGGCCGCCGCTCAGCCGCAAGCGGTGATCGTTGGTCAGTTGTTCCAGGGTCGATCCCCGCAGCCGCGAAATACGCGAGTCACCAGCATGAAAAATATGAGCCGAACCCTGGCGCAAAATTATTCCCGAAAATGTACTGACCAATCCACGATCATCAAAATCCCGGCGCTGGCCTTGCGAATATAGCCAGCCGTTTATAGCTTTCAGAACCGTTGCCACCGAGCGCTTAACGGTCCAGCTTTCGGGAGTGGCATAATAGTCCTCCAAAAATGAACGCACGCAGGTTTCGCTGGCTTCTTTGGGTGCAGCACAAGATGACATGCCATCAGCTATTGCAATAGCTATGCCTTTGGTTTGCAGTGTGCGGTCTTCAGGGATGACGGCACCATATGAATCGTCATTGCGGGGTTTTTGCCCCGCAATGGAATGTTGTCCGATATTTATCTGTAGGAGTGCTGTCGAACTCATATTCCGATCAAGTTACATCGATCATTGCAATCGTTCCATCTGGCATTTCTTCTGCGATTTGCCCTTGGGGATTTTCTATGAAAAGGTAAATCAATGCCACTGAAAGGGCAGAACACGCTGCGGCTACCTCAAGCATGGTTGCAGCATCATAGCCCGCATAGACAGTAAGAAATAAAACCCCGCCGACATTGCCAAAGGCACCAACCATGCCTGCAATTTGGCCCGTAAGCCTGCGCTTAATCATGGGCAGCATAGCATAGACCGCGCCATTGCCGGCATTTACAAACAGCGAGCAGATGATGGTTGCGATCACGGCAAAAACCACGCCAGTGGCTTGGCCCATCGTGCTCATAGCGAGATAGCCAATGGTTGTGCCAGACATGCAGGTTAACAACGTTTTCTTGCGACCAAATATATCGCTCAAATAACCGCCACCGGGCCTTGCGAAAAATGTTGTGAGGCCAAAGCTTGCGCCGAGAAAGCCAGCTACACCGAGTGATAGGCCAAACGTATCTTTGAACAACAGGGGCAGAATGGAAACCACTGCTAATTCAGAACCGAAAGTGATGAAATAGACAAAATCCAGAACTGCTACTTGCCTAAATTTATATTGGTGAATCGGTGCGACTGCTTTTGTGAAGATGGATTTGTTGATCCGCCACGTATCATAAATTTGAAATGCATAAAGCGCTGCCAAAACAAGATAACACAGCAAGGTTGCGGGTGCAGGCATGACCTTCATGCCCGAAGGTCCCAATCTATAGGCCAATAAAGCTAGCACCATGGTCAAAGGCGCTTGCATGATGCAATAGAGAATGAAATCGGATTTGCTGGTCACTTCCATTGCGCCAATTTTTTTTGGCGTGAAATAAGTTGAACCCTTTGGCATATCGCGCACGCCAGCATAGTAGATGAAGGCATAAACGATTGAAACCACACCAGTTGCTGCAATTGCCCAGCGCCAACTTTCCGCACCACCAAAGAATGAGGCAATCAGCGGCAGCGCTAAAGCTGCGGCGGCAGAACCAAAGTTGCCCAGCCCAGCGTAAATGCCTTGTGCCAATCCAGTTTCACGCGCCGGAAACCATTCGCCAACCAGCCGAATTCCAACCACAAATCCAGCACCTGCAAGCCCGAGTAAAAATCTTGAAACCGCCAAGGCCACATAGCTTTGTGCAAAGGCAAAAAAGAATGCAAAGATGCCAGTTAAAATCAGCAATCCAGTGAACATAAGGCGCGGGCCAATTTTATCAACTAATACACCAGCAAGCACCCGCCCTGGAATTGCAAGCGCCACATTTAAGGTGAGTAGGGCAGCGACTTCTGGCTTTGATAAACTAAACGTGTCGCGGATCGAGGCCGCCAATGGAGCAAGATTAAACCACACCACAAAACTGATGAAAAACGCCAACCAACTATAGTGCAAAATTTTGATGCGCGGTTCTAAACTAAAGAATGGAAAACGTGTTCTTGATGGTGTTGGCATAAGTTTTTCCCTGCGAAATTGACGATACGATATTCCGGTGCAACCCATGTGCCAGACGTCCCAAGAAACATAACGAGGTTCATCTTGCTGTAATAACGGGATAAAAAATTATGCTCATAATTTAGGCATCGAAATGCGGCACTAAAAATAGGCAATTCGTATGTTCTCTGCAGATGTTTTGTGCAGTGCAACAAAATTAATCAGCGCTCCAATTTTGGAGTAGTGTAATATAAATGATGTATTACAGTTGCTTACGGTTAAATTTGAACCGACATCCCATTTGGCACGTTGCTTGCTCCTCCTAAATGGAGATTATGTTGCGCCGCAAAGCTTTGCGGTGCGAATTGGAGGAACGAGTTTGGCGATAAAGCAGAATTTGGTGATCATCGGCAACGGAATGGCGCCAGGGCGCATGCTGGAACATTTATTTGAACTGGCTCCCGATCTATATGCTGTAACGATTTTCAACGCTGAACCGCGAGTGAATTACAATCGTTTGATGCTGTCGCCGGTTCTCTCGGGTGAGAAAACCTATGAAGACATCATCACCCATGATGATGCTTGGTATGCGCAAAATTCAGTCACACTGCATAAAGGCAAAAAGATTGCGAAGTTCGACCGTGCGGCGAAAACTGTCACGGCTGAAGATGGCACTTCAGTGGCCTATGACAAGTTGGTCATTGCAACAGGTTCAACGCCTTTCATCATCCCTATTCCCGGCAAGGATTTGCCCGGCGTTGTGACTTATCGCGATTTAGACGATGTTGAGAAAATGTTGGAAGCCGCCAAGCGGGGTGGCAGTGCCGTTGTTATCGGCGGTGGCTTGTTGGGCCTTGAAGTGGCAGCTGGCCTTCACGCGCGCGGCATGGATGTGACGGTGCTTCATTTGATGCCCACGCTGATGGAACGCCAGCTTGATCCGGCGGCAGCACATTTATTGCAGCAAGCCATTGAAAAGCGCGGAATGAAAGTGCTGCTGAAGGCCAACACCCAAGCTATCGTGGGTGAAGGCA
>DATCEN010000141.1:0-7259 GCA_036510015.1 Aestuariivirga sp. | reverse complement strand
CCGATGGCGCGGTGCGCCGAATTGCCATTGAAATGGGTACGCCAACGCGTGACCCCGGCATGATTGACCGCCTGTTCCGCGAGAAGCTGGCCATGCTTTCTGATCCACTTGATCCGGGTTTTGGTTTTGATCTTATCCGGCTTTCCGCAGTCCACGTGGAGCGCATCGCGTCGGAGGCTGTTGACCTTGATGCCAGGGGTAATGAGAAATCCGAGATCAATTTTCTGATTGATCGTCTAGCAACGCGCTTTGGCAGCCATCGCATTCTCGCATTTCAGCCGCATGATACGCATATTCCCGAAGCGGCTTGGGTGTCTGTGCCTGCACAACATACGCCGCCGTCAAAGTTACCCTGGAGAAAAACTCGAAAAGCAAAAGATGCGCCGCGCCGCCCTTTACGGCTGTTTGCCAGGCCGGAATCGGTGGACTTCACGACGGCGCAACAGTTTGTCTGGCGCAAAGCACGCCGTGTTGTGACACAACGTGAGGGCCCCGAGCGCATTGCCATGCAATGGTGGCACCATGAAACACCGCAAGCCGCGCGCGATTATTTCCGCGTGGAGGATGGTGAAGGAAAGCGTTACTGGCTCTATCGCAATGGCACGACTTCACAATGGTTCCTGCATGGAACCTTCGCATGAATGCCTATGCTGAAATCGCCGTGACCACGAATTATTCCTTTCTGCGTGGTGCTTCTCACCCGAAGGAATTGATTGAGACAGCAGCCCAGCTTGGCCTTACCGCCATCGGCATTACGGACCGCAACACGCTGGCCGGCGTAGTACGTGCCTATGCGGCTTTGCAGGAGATTAAGGGCGACAAGCCAAAACTGCTGGTTGGTGCGCGTCTTGTCTTTATTGATGGTACGCCAGACATTCTGGCCTATCCGAAAGACAGGGCTGCCTATGGCCATCTATGCCGATTGCTGAGTGCTGGCAAATTGCGTGCACCCAAGGGCGAGTGTTATTTGGTTCTGGATGATCTGTTGAAGTGGCAAAAAGGTCTGCTGCTCGTCGTGTTGCTGCAAAATAATGAACCTCAGAAAGAACCGGAAGCGAATTTCTGGAACAAGAAGTTGGCGCATGAAGAGGTTTCGAATCCTCCTACGGGACATTCTCCACGCGATATAAGAGCACTTCTCCTAACGCTCCGGACTGCCACGCCTGCTGATGTCTGGCTCGGCGTTTCCATGCCTCATCACGGTGATGACCAACGCCGTCTGCAACACTGGCAATGTATGGCGCAGGCCGCTGGTGTGCCGCTGATGGCGACCAATGACGTGCTCTACCATTGCATTGAGCGGCGCATGTTACATGATGTTGTCACCTGCATTCGCGAACATGTCACACTGAATGAAGCAGGCCAGCTTCTTGAAGCCAATGCTGAACGACATTTAAAATCGGGAGGCGAGATGGTGGAACTTTTTCATCAAGCACCGGACGCCATCGCTGAAACTATTCGCTTCGCCAATCGCATCACCTTCTCGCTCGACCAACTCAAATATAATTACCCCGACGAACCCGTTCCAAAAGGCAAAACGGCGCAGCAGCATCTACATGACATGGCCTGGCAGGGAGCAGCGGGGCGTTATGGAAACGTCATCCCCGATAAGGTGCATGCCGCATTGGGGAAGGAACTGGCACTTATCGCCAAGATGGAGATTGCGCCCTATTTTCTTACCGTTCATGATATTGTGAGCTTCGCCAAGAGCCAGAACATTCTCTGTCAGGGCCGTGGCTCCGCCGCTAATTCCGCCGTGTGTTATGCCCTGGGAATCACTGCCGTCGACCCCATGCAGATTGATCTTTTGTTTGAACGCTTCATCAGCGAAGAGCGCCGCGAGCCGCCCGATATTGACGTTGATTTTGAACATGAGCGGCGCGAAGAAGTCATTCAGAACATCTATCAGCGCTATGGCAGCCATCGCGCGGCGCTGGCGGCCACTGTGATCCGCTATCGACCACGCAGTGCTATTCGCGAAGCAGGTAAGGCTTTCGGACTAACCGAAGATGTAACGGCCAATCTTTCCAGCAGCGTGTGGGGTAGTTGGGGCAGCGCTTTGAAGGAATCTCAAGTGCGCCAAGGCAGGCTTGATCCGGCCAACCTTTTGGTGGCGCGCGCGGTGAAAATGGCCAATGAACTCATCGGTTTTCCGCGCCATCTCTCGCAACATGTCGGCGGCTTTGTGCTGACGCAGGACCGTTTAGATGAATGTGTACCCATCGGTCCGGCAACGATGGAGGACCGCTTTTTTATTGAATGGGACAAGGATGACATCGATACCTTGCGCATGATGAAAGTGGATGTGTTGGCGCTCGGCATGCTCACCTGCATCCGCAAAGCCTTTGATCTTATCCGTGTGCATGAGGGCAAATCCTATGATCTCGCCACAGTGCCGCGTGAAGATTCGGCCGTTTACGAAATGTTGCAAAGGGCCGATGCCATTGGTGTGTTCCAGGTGGAAAGCCGGGCACAAATGAGCATGCTGCCACGGTTGAAGCCAGAATGTTTTTACGATCTCGTGGTGGAAGTTGCACTTGTGCGCCCCGGTCCCATTCAGGGAAACATGGTGCATCCTTATCTGAAGAATCGAAAAGAGCAGAAACAATCCAAAAATCCAAAACCTATTGAATTTCCCTATCCCAAGGGCGGTGATCCGCATGAATTAGTTGGTGTTTTAGGAAAAACCTATGGCGTTCCACTATTTCAGGAACAGGCGATGAAACTGGCCATTGTAGCGGCAAAATTCACCGCAGAGGAAGCCAATGGCCTTCGCCGCGCCATGGCCACCTTTCGCAATGTTGGCACCATCAACAATTTCAGGGACAAATTCATTGGCCGCATGGTGGGGCGCGGGTACAAACAGGATTTTGCTGAACGCTGCTTTAAACAGATCGAAGGCTTCGGCTCTTACGGCTTTCCTGAAAGCCATGCCGCGAGTTTTGCTCATTTGGTTTACATCTCGGCCTGGATCAAGAAGTACCATCCGGCAGCTTTCGCTTGTGCTCTATTGAATTCCCAGCCCATGGGCTTTTACGCACCGGCTGAAATTGTGCGCGATGCGAGGGAGCATGATGTTGAAGTGCGCCACGTCGATGTGAATCACAGCGCATGGGACAACACGCTTGAACTTGTCGAGAGTGGTACACTGGCCCTGCGTTTGGGTTTTCGTCAGGTGAACGGGTTTCGTGAAGATTGGGCTAATACGCTCACCACCTGTCGTAACAACGGTTTTGATACGGTGAATGTGGTGGCGCGACGCACCAAACTGCCCAAGCGCGCACTTATCATTCTGGCAGAAGCCGATAGTTTCCAATCTATCGGCAAGGATCGCCGCGAAATCCTCTGGGCCGTGCGGCGCATTCCAGATGACGATGCGCTGCCGTTATTTGCGGCTCGATATGTTGATGAGCAGGCGGAAGAAGACATAGAGCCCCTGCCGCTCATGCCACTCAGCGAGCATGTACTAGCTGATTATCAAATGCTGCGACTTTCACTTAAGGCGCACTTGATGTTTTTCCTGCGCGACTTGTTTTGCAGAGAGAGTGTTTTGAGTTGCGCCGAAATCAACGAGACAAAAGACGGTACGAGAGCTTCATGTGCTGGCATCGTTCTCATACGCCAGATGCCGGGCGATTCCGGTGTTGTCTTCGTAACGCTCAGCGATGAGGAGGGTGTTGCCAATGTTGTGGTTTGGCCCAAGCTGGTTGAAACTTTCCGCCGCGAGATCATGGGTGCGCGGTTGATGTTGGTTGAAGGCAAGGTGCAGCGCGGCGAGGGCGATGTGGTACATCTGGTGGCGGAACGTATCTTTGATCGCTCACATGAACTGCAACGTCTTTCGGAAGATGAAACCCAAACGCTTCCTGCACACACCAGTCACAGCCACCCGCGCAATGTGCGCACCGTGCCGAAATCGCGGGATTTTCATTAAATGGAGGAGGAACTGACACATGATAAAAGTTGGCATTGGCGGATGGACCTATGAACCTTGGCGTGGCCTGTTCTTTCCGGAGAAACTGCCCAAAACCAAGGAGCTGTTTCACGCCAGCAGGCATGTCACTTCCATAGAAGTTAACGGCACATTCTACAGCACCTTTACACCAAGCACTTTCAAACGCTGGGCCGATGAAACGCCCGACGATTTCATCTTTTCGCTGAAGGCCCCGCGTTTTGCCGTCAACCGCCGGGTGTTGGGCGACGCTGGCCCCTCAATCGAAAAATTCTTTGGCAGCGGTGTCAGCGAACTCAAGTCAAAACTCGGTCCCATCTTGTGGCAATTGACACCATTCAAGAAATACGACGAAAAAGACATCGCGGCTTTTCTATCGCTATTGCCACGAAACATAGAGGGTTTGCCGCTTCGCCACGTGCTCGAGGTGAGACACGAAAGCTTTCTGTGTGAAGGTTTTGTTATGCAAGCGCGCGAAGCCAAGGTTGGAGTTGTCTTTGCGGACTCTCAAAAATACCCGCTGCTTGCCGATCTGACATCCGACTTTGTGTATTTGCGGCTTCAAGATGCGCACGCTGAAATCGAAACGGGCTATTCGGTCAAGTCATTGGACAAATGGGTGGCACTGGCGCGGTCATGGGCGCGCGGAGACGAACCAGAGGAATTTCCACTTGTGGCACCAAAAGGCCGCAAGCTCGCTTCGCGTGATGTATTTGTTTACTTCATTAATGGTGCCAAGGAGCGTGCGCCCGCCGCCGCCGAAGCTGTGATCCGGCGGTTGTTGGAATAGAAGATGTTGATTGGTGAGCAACTCAATCCAGAGGAAAAATTATTTTAAAACAAATAGCTTACTCATAGGATTGGCGCGCCCGAAAGGATTCGAACCTCTGACCCCTAGATTCGTAGTCTAGTGCTCTGATCCAGCTGAGCTACGGGCGCATCGCGAATTGTTCATTCGTGGCGCTCAATTAGGCGAAGCGGGCAGGGATTGCAAGCGCGCTATTGATGAAGCTAAAGGCACCGAATTCAGTGCCCATTACGGTCTGGAAAACTGATTTCAAATACTGTGCCGCGCTCACCAGTTTGCGCAATAGATATTCCGCCGCCATGGGCTTGTGCCAGTTCTGCCGATATCGCCAACCCAAGGCCGGTGCCGCCCTGGCGCGCCGCGGTTTGGAACGCCTCAAACATTTTGCCCTTCAAAGCAGGTGGAATGCCCGGGCCAGTATCCGCAATGGAGATCAACACCAAGTGGCTTTCGCGCTTTGCACTGATGCGCACTTCATCTTTGGTTTGTGGTCTGCTTTCGATGGCCTGAATGGAATTGCGCACCAAATTGGTAAGAATACGCGAAAGCTGTTCGTGATCAGCATCTACTAAAAGTTTCGCGGCAACATCATCAATCAATTTAATATGGCCAGCTTGAAGCTTAAGGCTTTCAAACACATCATCGATAACGGATTTGAGCGTTAGCATTTCGCGCCTTGGCGGCAATTCCTGTGCGCGGCCATAAGTGAGAGTTTGATTGAGGAAGACAATGGCGCGGTCAAGCGACGCTATTAGCTTCGGCGCAAAGCGTTGCACGCGCTGGTCTTTGACTTCGCCCAAGCGGTCTGAAATCAATTGCGCAGAAGTGAGCATGTTGCGTAAATCATGACTCACTTTGCTGACGGCAAGGCCAAGTGCTGCAAGTCGACTTTTCTGCTGCAACAGGCCCTGCAACTGTTTCTGCATGGATTCCAAAGCATGCTCGGCGAGGCCCAATTCATCGCGCCGCGTCGTTGGCATTATGATGCGCGATGCATCTTCGGGTGCCTGCGTAAAGCTCATCATATTGGCCGAAAGCATGCGCATGGGCCGCACGAGAACCCTATTCAGCGCAGCAAAGATCAAACCGGCCACGATGAGCGACAGAACCACCGATAACCCCAGAACACGTAATGCAAAATTTAACATCGCATCACGCAAGGGCCATTCATGTAATGCAATTTCAATAGAATTGCCGCTCATCGCGGGTGGCTGGTCAATCACATTGATCAGACGGTCGTGCGATTGAAACATCACCATCATCGCAGGAAGAATTGAGGTGTAAGACACACTACCGCGTAGATCGAAGGACTCTTCCACCATGGCCGTGCTTTCGCTGCGTAACACCAATGAGCGCCGCCCTTCGCGCATAACTGCTACGGCTTCAACGCCTGCATCCATCAGCAAAGTGTCGCGCAAAGCGGCATCAACCATTTCATTAGGTGCAGCTTCGGTTGCCAATGCGGCAATCTCTGCCTGGGCCACGCGCGTTTTCAACCATTGCACACGGAAATTGGCAATTGAAGGCAAAAAAATCAAAACCTCACCTAGCATCACAAAGACAATGGTGAGCAGCAATACTTTGCCGGAAAGTCCAGTCAGAGGGTTTGGTTTGATCTGTGGCGTTGGGTCTAGCATAACTTCGGGTTTAGCCGAAGATTTTCAACAAGCCTAGTATGCGCCGCGTCAATGGCTTTTGCGCAAGGCCAGCATAGTTACTCATGGCGGCGCGCTTGCCAATTTCTGACAAGGTGGGATAAGGTAAAACCACATTTGCCAACGCTGATATTTTCATGCCTTGAGTGACTGCTAGCACAAATGGCGCGATCAATTCACCTGCCGATTGGCCCACGATTGATGTGCCGATGATGCGCCCTTTTCGCACAACTATTTTGATCAGACCGATGGTTTTTCCATCTGTCTGTGCGCGGTCATTCTCAGCAAATGTCCATTTCAAAATTTTTATCTCAGTGCCATGGGCCTTACGCGCTTGAGTTTCACTTAAACCAACCTGCGCTAATTCAGGATCAGTGTAGGTCACCCATGGGATAATGTCTGTGCGGTTTTTAACTGGAAGCCGGAACAACGCGTTGCGGATAATGAGCCCGGCATGATAGCCCGCCACATGGGTGAATTGTAAACCACCTGCCACGTCACCTGCTGCGTAAACATTTCTGTTGCTAGTGGAGCGCAGGCCTTTATCCACCGTAATACCGTTCTTGTCATGCATAACTCCGCCCGCTTCGAGATTGAGGCTTTCGATATTAGGCATGCGCCCGGCTGCCACAAGAAGGTGGCTGCCTGAAATAATTTCACCTGTGCTTAAAGCCACAGAAATACGCTTTTTTACGAGAGTGATTTTTGTGATCCGAACCGATTGGCGAATTTCAACGCCTTCGGCTTGCAACGCTGCAATCACCACATTGACCAATTCAGCGTCATCTTTCACCAAAACGTTGGTGGCTTGGAGCACCGTCACCCTACAGCCAAGACGTCGGTG
>DATCEN010000140.1:0-4882 GCA_036510015.1 Aestuariivirga sp. | reverse complement strand
GAATTCTGCACTTGCCGCAAAATTTTGCTCTGCCCTTCGTGCATGGCCGACAGCGCCAAAATCCTAACATGTTGACCGATGGCCTCATTGGCTGAGTAACCGAAAACTCTCTGCGCTGCTGGATTCCAAGTTTCAATATAACCTTGTGGGGTGATCCCAAAGAGCGCGTCATGAGAAGCCAAAGCCACGGCCGCCATCCGCGCTGTATAAGTTTCGGCCAGTTTTCGCTCGCTGATGTCATGATCGGTTTCGAGAATCAGGATATCGCCATCGACATCGATGAGCTGGTAACGGCACTCGACAATGAGTTGCCGACCCCCCTTGGCGTTACGTTGCAGCTCCGCTTGCCAGCTGTTCTCAGTCTTAAGAATTTCTAATAATTTTTCTTGCGTGATAGGCCGAATGGTTTGCAATAAAGTGTCGCTGGATTGACCAATTGCCTCGTCACGCGTGTAGCCATAAAGTTGTTGTGCGCCTTGGTTCCATTCCACGATGCCGTGTTCTGGATGCCACACAAATATCGGCTCAAATGATAGGTTAATCATCGCAGCTTGCCGGTTGCTTGAGGCTTCAGCACGCTTGCGAGAGGAGATATCGACGAGTGCCCCGGCGACCCGGAATACATTGCCTTGCGCATCGCGGTAAACGCGCCCCGAATCCAGCAACCATACATAGTAACCCAATTTATGACGCAGGCGGTACTCAGCCACAAAGTGATCCTTGAATAGCGTAAAATCTGATCGAGCCATTGCCTCCATGCGCGGCGCATCAGCGGGATGAAGCAGTTCCGCCCATTTGGCCATAGATGTTCCCATTTCTTGGGCTGTCCAGCCCAGAACCGGCTCTATTCCGGCACTGCGCCAAACCACACCTGTTTTAAGGTTCCAATCATAAATTAGAGTTCCCGCTGCCTCTTCCGCAGTTGCCAATCGCTGCGCCAAAAGGCGCAACTCCTCTTCGGCATTTTTTTGAAATGTTATATTTTGAGTGGCTGCAATAACACGGGTAGCAACCCCTATATCGTCATAGATGATCTTGCCGTACACTCGCCAGAAAGCATGGTCTATGTCGCCTTCGAGCCCGCGGAATGAGGCATCAAATTTGTCAGACCCAGCCGCTTTGGCATTTTCGTAGGCGTTTAATACCTCGAGTCTATCCTCAAGATTTATAAAAAAATCTCGTTGAGCGGGATCAGACGTGAGCTTGTCTGCGTCACAATTAAGAACGCGTGCCGCATTTTGCGACCATTTTAGAGTGTTGTTCTCAAGATTCAGTTCCCAGGCAAACAAGTCTGCAGCTTCTGCCGCGAGCCTTAGGCGCTCTTCGCTTTCGACTATGGCTGCTGGCAAAGTATCAACCGAAGGATAAGGCATGGTTTTCTTCATAACTAGGGAACTTTACCAACGTTCGAATTAACTCGTTTTAACATCCTGCGCACCTAATGCAGTATCGGCGCAGAGGTTCCATCGGTAGCGACATGAAAGCTACTATTTTCGAACAATATGGTGGTGAGCCGGGAACAAAATCAACGAGACAGCGTTTTATTGCCACATCAATTTAAATGGGAGTACCTCGTCATGGCTAAATCTAAGCGGATGTATAAGCAAACAAGTGAAGGAATGTCTCACCGGGTGTTTGATGATATGATCGATTTGGCATCCACACTGTTTCGCAATCGCAAGGCGGCTGGTGCTGATCGGTTGCGGTCGCTGGCTGACGCCACGCGTGACTATGCTGCGTCAATGACTGATTTACCAACACTGCAACGGCAGGCACATTTAGCATCGGAAAACATCGGAAACTTCGCTGAATATGTTCTGAATACCGACATAAAGCACATGGTGAGTGACGTCACCGTTTTGGCTAAGCGTCGGCCTCTCCTCACCTTAGGTGTAGCCGCAGCGGCTGGATTGGCCGTGACCCATTTGGCTACCACGTCATCACAACCAAGTTCATATAAGACGCGCGGCCAGCGCACGAAGAAATCCAAGCAAAAATCCAAACAGCCCAGTGCCGTCGCCCGCCGAACCATGAACGGCTCAGCGCATGCCCACACCTAAGGCAACGCATGAAAAGCGTAGCCTGAGCGAACTCCTTAAGAAACTCGCAGATGAAGGTTTAGAGGTTGCGCGAGCGGAATTGGATTTGGCCCACGCCGAAGCAGCTGGTTTGGCTAAACAATATGTTACGGGCGTTCTTATCTGCTTAACAAGTTTTGCTGTGGCAATTGCAGCTTTGGTCATCTTGTCTCAGGCGTTGGCGCTGGCACTTGAAACTTATTTCAATAGTCCGGCAGTGGCATATCTAATTGTCGGCATAGTGATGATGATAATAACAGTTTTATTGGGTTGGCTGGGTGTCAGCTTTCTCACGCGAAAATATAAACCAGTTGGCACGATTTTTAAATGGTTGAGCGGTCAGCACAAAACATCATGAACGAAGTTGAATCAAAAGCTGAAGTCGTGCGCAAATCGCGCGAAAGATTTCATCACACCTGGGCACAGATTTTGCCCAAGCTAACAGTTTATGGGCTTGTCGACGAAACCGTTGGTCAGTTGGTGAAAAAGCGCCGCAGCAAAGCGCTGGTATCAGCCGTTGCAGTTGCAGGAGCGGCATGGCTGTTCAACACGTTTCAGGTGAGCCGAAACTTCTTCAAATTTACTAAGTCTAAAACCCCCCGTATTAAAACAGGAGAATAAGAACCATGATAGCTCAAACAAAGTCAGCAGAAACAACCAAAGCCAAGGCCACAGCTGGCGCAAAGGTCATGGCGCGCAAGGCGAAGTCCAAGTTAGGGCGTCGTGCCGCTTCTTTGAAGACGACAACCAAACGTGCACCGGGATCAGTTGCAGGTTACAGCCAGCAGGCGCAAGAATTTTTCGATCGTGGTAAGGCGGCGTTCCACACAGCGTCCGATTGGGCAGGTGCCGCCGCAAAACATCTGCCTGCCGCTGCGCGCAAACTTAGTTTTCCAGATCAAAAGGCAGCTATGGACTTCGCTGAGCAGAGACCGCTGGTCGTCGGAGCTGTAGGCTTGGGTCTAGGTCTTGTTGTGGGTGCCTTGCTGCCAAGGATGCAACATGGGCCTGCCCCAAAACGTCGTAAATAGTTTGTCTTAAAACTTTAACACGACCCCGCTCTCCTTCACAGGACAGCGTGGTGGCTTTTTCTTGTGCGTGATTAGGGCGAACCGGTCGAGGCTTGGGGCACAATTTCAGACACTTTTTCAACTTCACGCGCTGCGATGAACTCACCCAATCCTGACAATTGTTCAAAATGGTCACAAAAAACTTTTAGACAGACCAGCAGAGGAATGGCGATCGCCGCCCCTGCGATGCCCCAAAGCCAAGTGAAAAATGCCAATGAAAGCAAAATCGCCACAGCATTCATTTGCAAACTTCTGCCCAGAATTTGCGGTCTGATAATTTCGGAATCTGAGAGCGACAGAACAGTGTAACTGAGTGGAACGAGCAGAGCATAACCCAATTGATCAAATGTAATGATCGCCATAAAGGCAGACAAGGCTAAGCCAGTAAGTGCGCCCACATAAGGAAAAAAGTTAAAGGCGAAAGCCAAAAATCCCCATAAATATGGCAACGGCATGCCGAGAAAGTAATAAATGATGCCAATCAAAACGCCAAATGTGGCATTGAGTGCGGTGATCGTGAGCACATATGACGACACTGCATTTTCGATATCATAGACAATGTGTAAGGCGCGCTTGCGGGCCGTGAGGTGGGGCAAAATACGCACCAATTTTTCATAGAATAGATTACCAGATGCCATGATAAAAATGGCTATTACCAAAGTGGCGGCCAGCGTGATGAGTATCTGCATCGGATAGCCGGTAACCAGACCAATCATTGCAGGCAAGGCTGCGGTGTGGATGACCACTTCTTGGGCTGGATTTCCATTTGCAGAATCTGTCGACGTCGTCAGCTTTTGTGCAATGTTGCTGATCGTGTTCATTTGAGCGCTCAATCCACTGAACTTTTGCGCAAAGGTTCGTGACAGTTGCGGCGCTTGGTCGAACCACGACATTATTGGTCCGCTTGATAAGTATGCAACGGCGGCACTGCCCAGAAAAATTACGATTACAAAAACAATTGCACTTAAAGCTGGTGCAATGCCGCGACGGTCCAAATAGCGAACTGCTGGGCGAAGTGTGATCGCGAGGAAGATTGCCAAAACTACCGGTAACATAAAATCGCGGGCGAAGTACATTGCCGCTATGATGGCAATAAAAAGCAATCCTCGCAGTATGTTGCGAATCTGTCGCAGGTAAACGTGCTCTGCCGACGTTGCTTCCACCGGCAGTTCACTATTCATATTCTACCCATCAACACCAAAACGACGACAATCAACAAAATAAGGCCCAAGCCGCCGGATGGTCCGTAACCCCAATTGGCGCTGTGGCCCCAGTTAGGCAAAGCGCCGAGAACAAAAAGAATGAGGATGACTATAAGAATGGTGCTGATCAATTTAACCTCCGTCAGTTCTGTTTATTGTCGGTAAAACCTAGGACGGTCCCTTCGCCTATCTAAAACGAAAGAACCAAATCGCTACGTCGTGCCCATCCTAACTACAACGCTAGACGGCCTAATTAGTTCCGGAAGGGATTGTTGAGAACTGCTTCAGTGCTCGAATCTGGACCAAATTTTTCGTTGGGAGAAATGTCCAGGAGTTCCGCCAACTTCGCCCTTGCGCGGTTGACGCGGCTTTTAATTGTACCGATCTCTACTTTGCAAATCTTTGCGGCCTCCTCATACGAAAACCCAGAGGCACCAACGAGGATGAGCGCTTCGCGCTGATCGTCAACCAGTTTGGATAGGGCAACACGCAAGTCGGCCATATCTAAATGACCCTCCTGCTCACCATTCAC
>DATCEN010000139.1:0-17717 GCA_036510015.1 Aestuariivirga sp. | reverse complement strand
CCAGAGCAAACTATATGAAACGAACGCAACTTGATTTTCTTCTAAATCCTCAGATCGGGGTTCTCGTTCTCATTTTGATTGTGAATTGGCTATTGTTTCCGGGATTTTTTAATCTCTCTTGGCAAGACGGCCGATTGTTCGGCAGCATGATCGATGTTTTGAACCGTGGCGCGCCTGTTGCAATCTTGGCTGTCGGCATGTCGGCGGTCATCGCTACAAGAGGCATAGATTTATCCGTTGGCGCAGTTATGGCCGTTGCCGGTGCGGTGGCCGCCACAGAGGCACTGCAAGGCTATCCGTTCATCATCATTCTTGCTTCCACTTTGATCGTCGGAATTTTGTGCGGGTTTTGGAATGGCTTGCTCGTGGCTTATTTGGGAGTTCAACCCTTTGTGGCAACACTGGTGTTCATGGTGGCTGGGCGCGGCCTGGCGCAATTGATTACGAAAGGCTCCATCGTCACCTTCAGCAATCCCTCACTCGAATATGTTGGAACCGGCTCTCTCCTCGGTTTGCCCATGGCATTCTGCATCGCGGCCGGTCTGGCTGTTGCTGCGCATTTGGTTTTTCGCAAAACCTCAATTGGCTTATTTGTCGAGGCCATCGGCATAAACCAGTCGGCGTCAAATTATGCCGGTTTAAAAAGCCAACGCGTTCTTTTGGCCGTCTATATGTTTAGCGGATTTTGCGCCGCAATTGCTGGCCTTATCGCCACCGCAGATATTCGAGGGGCTGACGCAAATAACGCGGGATTATGGCTTGAACTCGACGCCATTCTGGCAGTCGTTATCGGCGGGACATCACTTCTTGGCGGGCGCTTTTCAATTTTCATGTCCGTCATAGGTGCAATAATAATTCAAGCAATGAATACAGGCATTCTTATTTCTGGGTTCAAACCAGAGATCAATCTTTTGGTGAAAGCTGGCGTTATTTTGCTGATATTGATTTTGCAATCCGGCGAATTGCGCGCACTTATTGCGCGAAAGCTATCCAGTTCTAAAAACACAACGGTGGCCAAATGACATTGCGCTACCGGCCACTCGCAGCGACCATACTTATTTTAATCGCATCCTATGCTGCCGCCGTGTTGCAGTTTCCATCAATGCTGTCTGTGCGTGTATTGACAAACCTATTGACCGACAATTCTTTTCTAGGGATCGTTGCTGTTGGTGCGACGTTTGTTATTATTTCTGGCGGCATTGATTTATCTGTTGGGGCCGTGGTCGGCTTTACCAGTGTGTTGCTTTCAGTTTTGATCACTTGGTTTGGCATCCCCCCGCTCTTTGCTTTTGCGCTTGCTTTGGTTATCGCAACTCTGTTTGGGGCCAGCATGGGGGTGTTGATCCACTATCTAAAAGTACCGCCCTTTATTGTAACACTAGCGGGAATGTTTTTGGCGCGTGGCGCTGCATCAGCCATAACGCAAGACTCAATACCGATAAATCACCCGCTTTATCATTGGATTTCGTCAGCCTCTATTAAGTTTGAGGATGGAGCGCGGTTAAGCATGATTGGCATATTGATGCTTGTTACCTTCATCGTTGGCGCGATCATATTACACCGCACGCGATTTGGTTCATATGTTTATGCTTTGGGCGGCAACTCCGTTTCGGCGCAGTTGATGGGCGTTCCGATCGCAAAAACAACAATATCAATTTATGCAATCTCATCGTTTCTCGGAGGTTTGGCAGGCATTGTGTATTCGCTTTACACCTCGGCCGGATACCCATTGGCTGCGGTTGGTCTTGAACTTGATTCAATTGCAGCAGTTGTAATTGGTGGCACGTTACTGTCAGGCGGCTATGGTTTCATGTTGGGAAGCTTTGTCGGCGTCATCCTGCAAGGGCTTGTGCAGACATATATCGTTTTTGACGGAACGCTTTCGAGTTGGTGGACCAAAATCGTCATCGGCTTTCTGCTCTTCCTATTTATCGTTTTGCAACGGTTGGTTTTCAGAGGCGGTTTTGGTCGCTCGGTTGAGGGGAAGTATAATCTATGAGCGAGCCAGGGAGCCTCATTCGCTCCCTGTCTGGGCGAATGACGGCGCGAAATTTTCATTCTCACGTGATCAACGAGATTGGTGTGGGGATCATATCCGGTAAATATCCGATTGGGACGAACTTGCCGAATGACGCGGATATGATATCGCATTTCAACGTTTCGCGAACCGTTCTGCGTGAAGCGTTGAAAACGTTGGAATCCAAGGGTCTGGTTGAGGCGCGCCCTAAAATTGGTACGCGCGTTTCAGCGCGCAGTCGTTGGAACCATTTTGATTGGCAAGTCCTGGCGTGGCACTATATTGCGGGCCCTGATGAGAGTTTCTGGGCGAATTTAAACGAAGTGCGAATGTCGCTCGAACCGGTGGCCGCAGCAAAAGCTGCTGAAAATCGAACCGCAGATGACGTTCGCATGATGCAATATTGGATTCAGCAAATGGAGAATTCTATAGACTCCGCGCAAAATTTTGCGCTGGCAGATTTTGAATTGCACCGCGCAATTGCTGACGCCTCAATAAGCCCATTCATGAGATCAATTTCAGGAGTCATCGAATTGGCTCATGCCGCAACTTATGAGAAAATTGTAAGCGCCCCATCAAAATCATTGATTGATGGCCAGTTGATTTCTCACGGCAAACTTGTCGCGGCAATTGAAAGTGGAAATTCTACTTCCGCTTCAAACCAGATGAAGGCAATCATCAAGTTTGAAAGTAAATCAAGTTAGCGCGCTCGGCTTAACCTGAGGTTTTAGAACTTCCCCACTCGCCGTAAATGCGTGAATCTTTTTGTGATCGAACGCTAAGCCAATTTTATTCCCAATTTTGAGTCTGGTGTCACCATCGCACTCAACAACGAGTTGGCCAATCTCGCTATCTACGTAAAGCACAACGGAATTGCCGAGTTGTTCGATAATGCTAACGGTGCCAGCAATATCTGCCTTCTTCAAAGATTCAGTAACTGAGATATTTTCGGGGCGGATGCCGATTTCTATGTGATCCCCGCTCTTCACGCCAGTGCCGCTACAATTCACAGCCATTTTCCTTGCCACGCCAAATTTAATTTCAATGGCCTTTGCCGAGGCAGTGATAACTTCTACAGCGAAAAAATTCATCGCAGGAGATCCAATGAATGAAGCCACGAATTTATTTGCCGGTGTGTGGTAAAGTTCAAGCGGTGTGCCCACTTGTGACACGCGACCATTATCGAGCACCACAATCTTACTCGCCAAAGTCATCGCCTCAACTTGATCATGTGTGACATAAATCATTGTCGATTTTAGAGCTTTGTGAAGCTTCGCCAACTCCAATCTCATCTGGACACGTAATAATGCGTCAAGATTTGATAAGGGCTCATCAAAGAGGAAAACCTCTGGTTCGCGCACAAGTGATCGGCCAATAGCGACGCGCTGCCGTTGGCCACCAGAAAGTTGCGCAGGTTTTCGATCAAGTAACTTGTCGAGTTGCAACAATTTGGCGACTTCTAACGTGCGCTTTTCAATTTCCTTTTTCGGAACATGCGCGACACTCATTGAAAAACCGATATTCTGGCCAACCGTGAGATGCGGATAGAGCGCATAAGACTGGAACACCATCGCAATACGACGTTTGGCGGGCGGCACGTCGGTAACATCAGCGCCACTGATGAAAACTTTTCCTTCGGTCACCTCCTCAAGGCCAGCAATCATACGAAGCAGGGTAGATTTTCCACAACCTGATGGACCGAGGAGTGCACAAAACTCACCCTTCTCTATGACCAATGACAAATCCGTAACAGCCTGAAATTGACCGTAACGTTTAGTGATATTGCGCAGCTCAACGTGCCCCATCTATTTTATCCTTCACTCAAGCTTCCGGAATCCATACCACCATTGAGCCTTGGCCGCGATTGCTCCACAAATAGTATGGGATCGCAGTCAAAGTGGTGGTGGTTTCACGCGGTGCGGCACTGCGATAGAGGTCAGTTTTCCAATCCTGTTGTACAAGCGATTTGGCCTTGGCCGTTAATGTCACCACACCATCAAACAAATCGGCGCGGTGATTTACTTTCAGCGGCGATGATCGCGGCAATTTCAAGCGCTGTACGGGCCGACCGCCGTTGTCCACTTCCTCTATACAATAGACCAAAGGTCCGCGTTGTAAGGCTACTCGACCCAAATCCATGTTTACAGAAGGGTTCGCATAAACGCGCGTAGCTGTCATAGGCAGAGTGAGCTTAATTTTATCGCCTTTTGCCCATTTGCGTTTAATCGGCAGGTAGCCCTTGACGAGTTTCTTTGCCGAAATGGCTTTGCCATTCACGGACGCCTTGGCGCCTTTACACCATGAAGGTACGCGTAGGTTGATCGTAAATTCTGCTGTCACTTCAGGATCGACTTCAATTGCAATAGCACCAGACCACGGATAGTTGCTGGTTTCGCGCAAGGCAACTTTACCACTTTTCAGCGTAACTGAAGTTGCAATGCCGCCATAGAGATGGAACGCAATTTCATTTTCTGTGTGTGAAAGAAAATAATCCCCCACGGATCCGATGAGACGCGCCACATTCATTGTGCAACATGGGCAAGTGTGCCACGCCCAGCGTGTGGCCGTGCCAATGCTTTCCAATGGGTTGGCATAAAAATAGTGCTTTCCATCGCGCGATAGGCCAGACAAAGCGCCGTTATAAAGTGCACGCTCCAATACATCAGCATATTGCCCATCAAGATCAAGATGCAACATGCGTTGCGCCCAAAAGATTAAAGCAACCGAGGCGCAAGTTTCGGCATAAGCAGTTTGATTTGGCAAATCATAATCATAGGTGAAGCCTTCGTTGTGCGCTGAAGGCCCAAGTCCCGCTGTCACATACATTTTGGTTGCCATCACATCATGCCATAAAACCTCACATGCTTTTTTTAGGTCTGCGTCTTGTAATTCTGCGGCCAAATCGGCCATCGCAGTATAAAGATACATGGCCCGCACCGCATGGCCGACCACTTTAGTCTGCTCGCGCACGGGTTTATGAGACTGGCTGTATTCGTGACTCTTTTGCACAAATTTAGCTGGATCATCGCCGCGTGCGATTGCTTCCGTGTCAAAGTAATGCGGCGGTTGTTTGCCGCGCTGGTTGATGAAATATACGGCGAGGTCGAGCTGCTTTTTATCTTTAGTCAGATGATAAAGTTTAATGAGCGCCAGCTCTATTTCTTCATGTCCACAATAGCCGGGCTTCTGATTTGGGCCAGGGCCAAAGGTTTTACGAATATGTTCAATATAGCGTTCCATAATATCAAGCCAACGCCTGCGCCCAGTTGCGCGAAAATAGGCAATGGCACCTTCAAGCATGTGCCCCGCATTATAAAGTTCGTGATTGTCACGCAAATTGGTCCAGCGATTGTCGATCTCACGGCCGATATACCACAGGTTTAGATAGCCATCAGCCAGCTGTACTTTCTCAAACTTATCGACGATGGCTTCGATTTGGCTTTCGATCTTGGCGTCGCGTTTATGAGACAAGCCATAGCTTGCTGTTTCAATCCATTTGCCAATGTCTGAATCCCAGAACACTTGCACAGTAAAATTGTGTTGATTGCGTGGGAAGACAAGCGGCGGCGGCGGTTGTTTAACATCCAACGACTCGAGGATTTTAAATTCGCCAAGCTTTTCATGTTGGCTGGGTATTGTGTTGCGCAACACCGTATCGAGCCGCTCCTTCCAGAAGGCACCTTCCAGTTTGACATCATTGAATTTCACCGGTGCAAATTGTCTCATTTCAAACCTCGCTCAAATTTCCCGTTTCCGAACCACAAGATTGTCGGATGACCAAGCTACAAGGCATCCGCATTGCGCCACGAATTTTTTGGCCCCCAATCATCGCAATCAATCGTTCTCCGGCTTCAGTCCCCAATGTCTTGAGGTTCATGTCGATACTGGTGAGTGGCGGTCTGGCGGCCTGCGTAATCACTTCCCAATTATCGAAGCCTACGATTGCAACGTCACGCGGCACCTGAATGCCGAGATCTCGCAGCCCCTCTGCCGCACCTCTGGCAATTTGATCGTTTCCACAGAATAGTGCGTCCGGCTTTTGCGTTCGATTTGAAAACAATTTGGCTGCTGCCTCGCGGCCCCAGACTTCAGACCATGGCCCGTGATGAACTTGCTCGTCTAAGCCGTTATCTTTTAATGCGCGGCGATAGCCCTTAAGGCGTAAACGCACCGCCTCAAATCGCTCAGGGCCAGTGACATGAACAATGTGTTTGCGACCAAGCGACGCCAAATGCGCCGTTGCGAGATAGGCACCGCCCTCATCATCAGGCAGCAGCGAATGCGCATCATCTTCATCAGCATGAGTGAACACATAAATCACGGGCAAGCCATGAGCGAAGCGGCCAATAGGTGCGCGGTTATCAGTACGCCTCGCAGTAACCACGAGACCATCAATGCGTTTGCCCAAAAGCTGATCGAGATGTTGGCGTTCACGCTCTGGGTCGTCAGTGGCGTTGCACATGAACACTGCAATGCCCTCTGCGGCAAGGCGCTCTTCCAAGGCTTCAAATATCGGAAAACTGAACCGACCAAAGCTGTCATTGGTGATCACACCAACCGTCATCGACTTGGAGCGATGTAAGCTTTGCGCCAAATCATTGGGGCGGTAGCCGATTTCAGCGGCAACGCGTTTAACTTTTTCGCGCGTCTCGGTGCTTAGACGCCCATTGGCATTCAGCGCTTTAGACGCTGTGCCGATAGAAACCTTGGCCACACGCGCTACATCGCGGATGGTTGGGGCTTTGGTTCGCGTGTTGATGGGCTTTTTGGCGACCATGCTATTTCACCGCACCGCCCAAAAGACCAGACACATAGTATTTCTGCAGAAAAATATAAATCAACGCACAAGGCAAAATTGAGATCAGAATACCAGCTTGCAGTGCGCCCCAGTCAACCGACCCAAAATGGCCAATGCGCACACTCACCAGCATGATGGGAACCGTGAATGAGGTTTCTTTGTTCATGAAAATGAGCGCGGCAAGAAATTCGTTCCAAGATGCAATGAATGCAAACAGCGCAACCGTCACCATTCCCGGCAAAACCAGTGGCAGAAAAACGCGATGGAATGAGACAAAGGTTGAGCAGCCGTCAATCACCGCGGCCTCTTCCAATTCCCGCGGAACAGACTCAAAGGCATTGCGCATCAAATATACGCTGAACGGAATTTGCAGGATCGTGTGAACAATAGCCAATCCGAACAGCGTGTTTGCTAAACCGAGTTTGGCAAACATGAAATAAAGTGGCGTTAGCAAAGCTTGATACGGGATCATCAGAGGTGTGAGCAAAATTACGAAAAGCAGTTCCTTGTATGGAATATTGAATCTCGCCAAGCCAAAGCCTGCTGGAACTGAAAGCACCAAACTGAAAACGATCGCTAATGCTGCAACGCCAAGACTATTGCCAACATAAGTTCCGAGGCCCGCGCCGAAATTCAAAACATGGCTATAGTTTTCGAGGCTGAAGTTATGCGGCAAATAACTCGGCGGCACCGCCGAAGCCTCAGCAGATGGTTTGATTGATGCAAAAAAAGACAAAACCAGTGGTGCCAACATGAGTGCACCAACAAAAACAGCAATCGCACTCACGAGATACCCAGTAAGATTATTTCGTCCGGCGATGCGGTTTTCGTCAGCAGAAGTTTTATGCGCGGACGTGGTCATAGTACCAGTCATTGGTGAGCCCTCCGGTTTGTTAGAACCAGTTGCAAAGCTGTACCGCACAGAATGATGGCAGTGAGAATAACGGAGAGTGCTGCGCCATAACCCAGTTTGAAATTGATAAACGAGTTCTGATAGATCAAGTAAACAGTCGTCAGCGTCTCCCCACGCGGGCCGCCTGCCGTCATGATATATAGCTGTTCGAAAGCCAGCATCGATCCGATGGCACTTATCAGTGTGACCAGCAGAATAGTACGCAAGATGAGCGGCAGGAATATGCGCATCGCGCGCTGGAGGTAGCTTGTGCCATCAATCAGGGAAGCCTCAACAACTTCGCTGCTGATCGATTGCATGGCGGCCACGAAAAGGATCATGCCGAAGCCAACCACCTTCCAAGTTACGGAGATGATGACAGCCCAAAGGGCCATATTGGCAGTGTTAAACCAAACCATAGGATGGGCAATGACATGAAGATCAACCAGGGCTTTGTTGAATAGCCCAACTTGCTCGTCAAACAGCCAATACCAAAGGAAACTGGAGGTGCCGAGGCCAATGACAACCGGTAAAAAAATTACGCCGCGTGCCACTTTTCGAATTTTACGATTTGGCAATACGAGGAAAGCCAACAATAGGCCCAATCCCATAAGGATCGGCGTGATAAAAAGTGTGTAGCGCGCAGTAAATCCGAGAGCAGTCCAAAAAGCTGAATCGTTGAAGGCCCTTTCATAATTGGCCAAGCCAATAAATGCGCCTCCACCCAACAAGGATCGGCTGGTTAGGGACGTAGCGATCAATTGGCCAAAGGGATAGAGTACGAATGCACACACAAAAATGAGTGCGGGCAAAACATAGATCAACCCAGTCCACCGTGATGCGTTGCTGGAATTCATAGCCTCATCTCTGAACAAGCCATCGCCAAATTACTCAACTGGGCCGAAGCCCAACAGAGTTCCGGTCGCAGTATTTCAACCGCGACCGGATATAGAGCTTACATTATTGAGCGACGATACTGCTCATGGATTCGCGAGCCTTCTTGATGGCGCCATCTACGTCGCCGTCAAAGATCGCGGTCTGGAGCATCTGAATCCAAGGGCTCGAATCTGAGTTGACCATGTCATTGAAATGGAAAACCCATGGCACATAGCCAACGCCAAGTGCTTTAGCAGTCGTCACAACACGTGGCTCTGTCTTGAAGTACTTGTTGTCGGCCAAAGCGGGCCGTGATGGGATGATGTTATTCTTGGCAAGGCCTTCCAACTGGACTTCGTCAGTAAGCTCCCAATGGATGAATTCCTTGGCCACTGCGGCTTGCTTGGAACCTTTTGGAATAGCCACAACGTCACCACCAACGAAGGCGGATTGTTGGCCTTCCTTGATGCCAGGCAAAATCGTCACACCGAAATTCAGATTTGGTGCTTTTTCCTTCAAGAGTGAAATCATAAAGCCACCTGAACCTTCAATGCCGATATTTCCGGACATGAACGCAGACACGAAGCTGGCTCCATTGTCAGCTTGTGCGCTGGCAGGAATCAAGCCTTCCTTCCACATTGCATGCATTTCGGTGAGAACAGCTTTTACGCCGTCGCCATCCAGCGGGGTATCACCTGCTTTGGCGGGGAGGATTTTGGCACCAGCCGCAACCATCATTGGCGAAGTTACGAAGATGTTACAGCCGGGGCAAGCGCCTGAGAAATAATAGCCGTAGGTGTCGCCACCCAAGGCCCGGATTTTTGTGGCATCAGCATGAATTTCACCCAATGTGGTTGGGCCCTTGTCAGGATCAAGTCCAGCCTTCTTGAAGAGATCTTTGTTCCACAGCAAGATTGAAACATCGGGTGTAAAACCAGCGCCATAAATTTTACCGTCGTAAGTTGCGATATTTTTATAGGCTTCGGCGACGCCGGCATAGTTAGGATCGCCTTTGAGATCCGCGGTCAAGTCGGTTAAGAAGCCAGCCTTCATGAAGTCTGGCATGTAAATCAAGTCGAACGACACGAGATCAGGCACATCGCCAGCTTGTGAGCCGGTGGCCAGCTTGGTTACCATTTGATTGTCAGGGATAACAGTAACCGCAATCTTCTTATCAGCATGACCGGTGTTCCACAGGTCAATCAGATGTTGGGCTGCACCAGCGCCGCTGGCCCGCACCCACATGCTCAGGTCTGCTGCGTATGATGTTGAGAAAGAAAGAAAAGTAGATGTCGTTAAGGCCAACGCAAAGGCGCTGGAGCGTTTTGCAAATGTCATAGTTTCCTCCACACGTTGATTGAACTCCAGCATTTTTGCTGCGAGCTATTATGAGAAAACCTTTTCCCTTAACTTTACCGAGGGGGGAAAATAACGGCAGAAACCTTTGGGAAAAGCTTTTCTCATGGGCTTATGGAGCAGTATTAGGAAACTTGCAAGACCACGGATTAGCATTTTGCTGAAATTATTTTAATGCTTGAAAATCAAATGCAATTTCATCTGGTTAGATTTGCCAAGATTTGGCCAACGCGTCCGGCAGGATTGTTCCGCAAGATTATGCCCTACTCTGCCGCTCGTAATCTGAGTTGGTCCACCTCGCTCAGCTTACTTCACCACGCCTTTTTTCAATATGATGTTCGCATAGGTCGCGGTTTCACCAGTGGCCACGATATAGGCAGCGGTTTTTGCTTTTTCATAAAAGGCAAAACGTTCTAGTGGTGTAACTGAAAATTTTCCAGCAAGTCGGCTGACAATGTCCTGGTAGGCCACACATATTTCTGGAACTTTATTTGGATCCTCCACCATTGCCATGCGCCAGGCAGAGGTGTCGGCATAGGGATCAAGCGGAAAGTGGGTGAGGATTGCGGTCAACAAATTTATGCCGCCAATTCCGTCGGCGCGAACTACTTTCGGGCCAAGGGAGGCTGCCGGAAAATTGGCATCGCCAATAACAATTTCATCGCCATGCCCCATGGTTTGCAAAGCATGTAACAAATCTGGCCCAAGCAACGGATGAATTCCTATCAGCATAATCTATTTCACCTCAGTGTAAATTGTTCAGCCCGGACGAAAAATTCTTCCGGCACTTTCGTTGATAATAGTTCCAAGTTTCTCAATAAGCTTACGGCTTTTGCCGTGCCAATGAGTACCGAAGCAACTACCGGACTGCGCAGAGGAAACTGCAACGCCGCAGCAGCAAGTGGTATGCCATATTCGGCGGCTAAAGCCTGTAAACCATTCACTCGCCTCACGATATCGCTGCTGGCTGGTTCATAGTCAAAAAAGGCATCAGGCCCTGCGCCAGTTGCCAAGATGCCAGAGTTAAACACACCGCCAATTACCAGTGAGGTGTTGCGCTGCGCACAACGCGAAATGAGTTCGGCCTCGGCGGAGCGATCCAAAAGCGTGTAACGCCCAGCGAGCAGAATGCAGTCCATGTCAGCTTCAGACATAACGTCCAAACAAACTTTGACCTCATTCACGCCGAGCCCCCAGCCGCCAATGACACCTGATGCTTTGAGTTCCTGCAACGCCTTCATTCCACCATTGCTGAATGTTTTGAAATGCGCAGCACCCAACTCTTTGCCGTGAGTGTAATCTCCCAAATCATGCACATAGAGAATGTCGATGCGGTTTAAACCAAGCCGCGCGTAACTCATTTCAACCGATCGCATAACGCCATCATATGAATAGTCATAGTCAGCATCGAAATCTAATCCGCCAACAAAGCCGTTACGCGGGCCAGTGCTGGAAGGAACAGGCTTCAGCAAACGCCCCACTTTTGTTGAAAGGACAACTTCATTTCGGGCATGGCCGCGGATGAAATCCCCCGTGCGGCGTTCTGATAGGCCTGCACCATAACGCGGTGCTGTATCAAACATTCTCACACCGCTGTGCCAAGCAGCTTGCAACACCGCGTTTGCGTCTTCTAAACTGCACTCACGGTACAATCCGCCGATGCCACCACACCCGAAGCTGATCTCAGCGACTTCAAGTGATGTTGAACCAATTCGTCTTTTCTTCATGAGTTGACTCACAGCACCGCACCGAGGTGCCATGGCACAAACTCATTATCGCCATAGCCGAAGCCTTCACTTTTGGATTTTCGGCCAGAAGCCGTTTCGATAATCAATTCAAAAATATCGCGACCCAATTCTTGAATTGTCGTGCCACCAGTTACGATCGGACCGCAGTCAATATCCATATCCTCGGTCATACTATTATAAAGTGCGCTGTTGCTGGCCAGTTTTAATGAGGGCGTTGGGCGGCAGCCAAAGCAGGAACCACGCCCTGTCGTAAATGCGATAACGTTTGCGCCACCAGCAACCTGCCCCGTAGCAGAAACAGGATCATATCCTGGTGTGTCCATAAACACCAAACCATGCTCAGTTACTTTTTCTGAATAATTATAAACGGCATTCAATGGGCTTTGGCCGCCTTTGGCCACAGCCCCCAGTGACTTTTCCAAAATTGTGGTGAGACCACCTTTTTTGTTACCAGGTGAAGGGTTGTTGTCCAACGATACTTCATGTTTTGCGGCGTAGCCACGCCACCACTCAATGAGTGAATAAAGCTTTGCAGACACCTCTGGTGATTTTGCGCGCGCCGCCAATAGATGTTCCGCGCCATAAATCTCCGATGTTTCTGATAATATGGCGGTGCCACCGCAGCCCGCCAATAAATCAACTGCAACACCAAGGGCTGGATTGGCCGTTATTCCCGATAAACCATCGGAGCCACCGCATTGCAGGGCTACAATAATTTCTGAAATCGAAATCGGTTCACGTTTCAACACCTGAACTTCGGCGGCGATTTCACGCAAAATCAGCAATGCCTTTTCAACCGACTTGCGTGAACCACCCGCGTCTTGAATGTTGAAATGGCGCTTGGTCTCCTTGTTTTGGCTTTGGCCATAAAGAAGGATCTGATTAACTTCACAGCCGAGGCCAATCATCAGCACGCCGCCGAAATTTGGATGGCGGGCATAGCCAGCCAAGGTGCGATGTAAAACGCGCATTCCTTCGCCCGAGTTGCTCATGCCACAGCCCTGCCCGTGAACAATGGGAACGAAGCCATCAACGCCGGGAAAATCTGGAAGGACCAATCTGTTAGCAGCCTCAGCGATTGAGCGACACACCGTGGTTGAACAATTTACGCTGGCCAAGATGCCGATAAAATTGCGTGTACCAGCGCGGCCGTCGGGCCGACGATAGCCCATAAACGTGCGATGCTTGTCCTCTTCCGTCGCTAAAATTGGAGGGGCATGTCCGCCCGCCGAAAGCCTGTCATCGAAGAAAGCGAGATTGTGAGAATGCACATGTTGGCCGATACCGATGTCTTGCGTGGCGCGGCCGATAGCTTGGCCATACTTGACAACCTCGTCACCTGACTTGATCGGAACAATCGAAACCTTATGGCCTTGATCAATCTTTTCGACTGCTAAGGCACCATTCGCCAGTGCCTCGCCGGACAAGATAGGCTGACAGGCGACTGCAACATTGTCGAGGCCCGAAAGGATAATTGATTTCATTCGTCTGCTATTCCTGAATAACGGTGTGTTTCAACGGATTTACTGTTCACATTTTGGCAGCTATCCATATCGGTTTATTATCGATAAAAGATGAAAAATAGTCAACTGTTTTGAGGTCGCAACTTTTTCAATTGCGTTTTTCAATTGAACGCAGTTTGAGCGCTGAGACATATTCAGCTTCAGCCGTTTCGATAGACTTGCCGTTAATGAGCCGAGACATAAGAGCCAGCGCAATCGAACGCGCGCGGCTGTTATATTCTGCAGTGTGGCCTTCGAGTGTAGGCATTTCAACCAACCCAAGCTTGACGTAAAGTTGTTGCAGGCGGCCTTGAACGCTGCGCAGCGAAATATTGCGACGATTGGCAATTGCCTGATCAGTCAGTCCAATAGCAATATCCAATAGCACTTCATATTCAACATCGGATAGCCCATCAGTGCGTCCGTGACTGCGTTGTTGCACACCACGAATCTCACGGTCGATGATGCTTTGCCCCTCCAGAAACACGCATTGGATTGAGCGGCATAAGCGTTCTTTAGAAGACGTTTTGAGAATGTAGCCATAAGTGGCGCTGGCGGGCACGATTTTGGTGATACCGCGCACATAGGCTTCATCGGCGTAGTTGGACCAAAACACAATCGGCATGGCCGGATTATCAGCCCAAATTGCTTTGGCGGCCTGCACGCCCGTTTTTTTGGGCATTTGCAGATCCATTATAATGCCTTTGGGTTCGTGTAATTGAACAAGTCTTATCGCCTCTTCGCCATCGCAAGCCTCGATGACTTGAGAACATACCAGGTCAGAAAGGGAGATAACCTCGCGCAAAAAATTGCGGTGCAAGGCGTCATCTTCAACAATAAGATATGCGCTCATGAATTTATGGAACTCCGTGCTCTTTGAGTTAAGTCAGTATTTGGTAAAGTAATTTCTAGCCGCGTTCCTGAACCGTTTTCACGAGCGGCTGTTACGAGTTTTGCCTGAATCAGTGAGGCCCTTGTACTGATATTATTGAGCCCACCTGTGCGACGACCCGGCAATTTCGATAGACCTGAACCATCATCTTCCACAACAATTTGCAAATACTCATCCTGCTGCGTGATCCGCACTTCAATTTTTGAAGCATTGGCATGGCGCACAGTATTATTTATAGCTTCTTGAACAATTCTGTAGAGCGCAATCGTTATGCTGGTGGGAAGATCATCAAGATGGGGTGCCGCTTCATCATAGAGATGATAGGTCAACGGCGACGACGCCGAGCGTGCGCAACGTTCTAAAAATGCTTCAATGGCTTGGCCCAATCCGAAGAACTGCAAGACTGAAGGCTTTGCATTGTCGATGATGACGCGAAGCTCTCGCAAACAATTTTCGACATCTTCGTGCACTGGCTGGAGTTCAGAACCCCGCAGGCTTGGGCGACCAATCAATCGTTTCAACGTTCGCGAAATGCGCGAAAGATCCGCCAGCGTTTGGTCATGTAAGTCCATGCCAATCGCCTGTCTGGTATTTTCAAGTTCTTCAGTCAGATGCAGCGCACCAACGCGCAGACCTTCGGCGCGAGCCTCGGCTTGCACTTGTTGAAATTCGCTTTTTCTGGCCAGCTCACTTTGTTGAAGTGCAAACAGATAGGAAGATAATATATCAGCGACGATGCGCGCCGCGTTCACATCAGAAATTGAATAAGTTGCAATTTGCTGTGTCGAAAACGAGAGCGCACCGATGACCCGGCTTTCCACCTTTAGCGGAACATGAAGTCTGCTGCGCAAGTTCGCAGCAAAAATGGGATTTGAGAAAGCGCCCTCAAAATGAAAGCGGATGTCAGTTTGTGCATCGTCGGTCAAAATGTGATCGACTTTACCCGTGAACAGATCACGGATTGGACTGACGGCAACCGGCTTTGCTGCTGTTGTGTCGGCATCCCATTCCGTATGTAGCCCCGTTTCATAAGCGGAAACCAAGGTTCCGTCCGGGCTCATCATGGCAACGTCGAGATGATCGTGCGGCAAAAGTGGACTAATTTCGGCCGAAACAGCGTTGATTACACCTCGAAAATCGAGTTGTCCGGCAATCGCCTGGAGGATCGATAGGATTTGCGACGTATTGAGTGAACGTGAAATGCTGCGCATGCGAAGGTTTTTCTTCCGCGATTGAATTTTGAACCCTGCCACATATCGAAACGAAATACATGCGGGAACCCGCAAAATATATTCGCGTTTCACTCTGTGGCGGGGCGCTCGGACGTGAGACATCTTCAATAACTTGCGAAGGTCATAGACCCGCAAGGAGCTTGGGAGGGCTCATGGCTATCGTTCAAATAACCATTCTTGATCAACGCATGCGGCATTTGATTTTGCCAAACGCCCACCTTGAGCAATTGCACAATGACGCTCTGTGGGCCGAAGGCCCGGTCTATTTTGATAATGGTGATTACCTTTTGTGGTCAGACATCCCCAATAATCGCTTGTTGCAATTTGTGCCTGGGCTTGGCGTGAAAGTCTATTCGCACCACTCCAATAACAGCAATGGCAACACGCGCGATGCGCAGGGAAGGCTTGTCAGCTGCGAGCACCTCACCCGCTCGGTGGTTCGCACCGAACATGACGGTGCAAGAACGGTGGTGGCATCTGCATTCGAAGGAAAGCCGCTCAATTCGCCAAATGATGTGGTGGTCGCATCCGATGGGGCAGTTTGGTTTACTGACCCATCTTACGGCATCATGACTGACTTTGAGGGAAAGCGCTCCAAAGTTGAACAGGCGGGCTGCTATGTTTACCGCGTTTCTCCAAAAACGGGCGCTGTCGAAGCCAAAATTCGTAACATGCGTATGCCCAATGGCCTTGCTTTTTCGTCAGATGAGCAAACGCTTTATGTGGCTGATAGTTCGCGTTCCCATGATGATGAGGGGCATCACCACATCATGGCTTACTCTGTCGGCGCTAATTTCCTGGTTGGCGACGGCAGAGTAATTATTTCCATTCAGGACGGCGTTCCAGACGGATTGCGCCTGGATGATTCTGGAAATCTATGGGTGAGTTCGGGACAAGGTGTTGAAGTCTTTGCACCCGATGGAACGCCACTGGGCATCATCCATGTTCCTGAAACCGTGTCCAATCTCACTTTTGGCGGCCCCAAAAACAACCGGCTCTTTATCACGGCGACTAAGTCTCTCTATGCCGTTTTTACTGCCGTTCGCGGAGCAACCCGCCCCGCGAACTTTCTGTTACCAAATTAATTCAAACCCAAATGGAGGATACAATGACTGAAGAAATCAAAAATTCTACAAATGATCGTCGCCATTTCCTAAAAGGTATAGCACTCAGCTCAGCTGCAATTGGCGGAGCCGCAATGGGACTATTCGGCAACACCGATTCATCAACCGGCATTTTCGGCGTTCAGAAAGCTAACGCAGCCGATGATGCGCGATTGAAGATGGCCTTTATCAAATACGCAACGGACACAGTTTCATCCGCTTGGTCTAAGGGTATTGAAGACGTTCTGACGCCGCAGCAAATTGTTGACTACAAATTGCTCGATGGTCAGGGCAAAGCGGAAGTGCAGGTCAGCCTCATGGATACGCTGATCAGTGATGGTAACTCAGTGATCTTCCTGCAGCCTGTTGACAGCGTGGCACTGGCACCTTCAATTCAGAAAGCCAAGCGGGCCGGCATTTCAGTGATCACCTTGAACATTGATGCCACCGAAGCTCACGCAGCCCATGTGGAAATGAACCATTACTTTGGCGCTATGGATATTGCCAAGGCATTGGGTGATGCGATGGGCGGCAAAGGCGATGTAGCCATTCTCAATGCCCCTCCCGGCATTATTATTCGCGACCTTCGCACCAATGGTTTCGTGGACGGCCTGAAAAAGCACCATCCAGAAATCAAGATTGTGGCTGACCAAGTGGCAGAATGGTCACGTAAGAAAGCCCAAGATGTGTTGTCAACAATTCTTGCTGCTAACCCAAAGCTCGGTGGTGTTTACGGCGTGAATGACGCCATGGCACTTGGTGCTGTGGACGTTGCCAAGGATAAAGGCTTGATTGGCAAGCTGGTGATTTTTGGTAATGACGGCGAAACCGATGCCTTGGAATCAATTGCCGCTGGTGAATTGACTGGTACTCAATTTACTGACGTTCACCAACAAGGTCGTTTTGCTGCTTCTGCTGCAGTGGTTTTGGCGACAGGTATGGTACCTGCCACAGCTTTCAAAAAACAGGGCCATTTGCTTATGCCTTATGTGATTGCCACAAAGGACACCGTGGGGCAAATTACAGCTGCACAACGCTGGTAATCTTGATCCCTTGCAAGATCCAGGGCCGCGACATAAATTTGTCGCGGCTACTTTCTTAATTTTAGAAACAATCGAGCCCCACATGCTTCGCCGTCCGGCCTCAGTTGCACTATTGGCTTTCTTTGCAGTTATAGTGGGGCTGTTTTGTCTCTTCGCACCAAACTTTGCGACGACGAGCAACTTCGAAAATTTGATGTCCGGATTTTCCTTCGTTGCAATTCTTGCGATGGGGCAGTCTTTCCCAATCTTGTTGCGCGG
>DATCEN010000138.1:0-5988 GCA_036510015.1 Aestuariivirga sp. | reverse complement strand
TGGTTTTCACCTCTGATACATGCACCGTTGAAGTGCCATCTGCAGCAACTGTCGGGGCGGCAATTGAGTTGGTAGCAGCGACAGCAGCGGCCTTTGGATCAGCAGCGACGCGGACATCATTGATGACCTTTGCAATATCAGCAGGTTTCTTATCCGTTTGAGCCTTAACCAAAACATCAGTCTGGTCCTTGGTCAGTGTGACATCACCTTCAGAGAAGGCCATGTTTGGCTAACCCGCCTTAGCGAGGGCAGCGTTCCAAGCGAAGGCATTTTCACCTTCAACCTTGTTCCCGTTTGCATCCAAAGTAACCTTGGAGCCGGCAGCGCCGTCCTTGGAGACAAATTGAATACCATTTGAAGTCAAGACTCCCTTCGCACGGTCACAATCGCCAGATACTGACACAGTTGGAATAGGAACCACTGTGAAATGGCATTGCGCTGGATCGGCAGTCACAACAATTTTGGAACCGTTATCCGCATTGAACTGGTCAAGCGCAGGATTTACCGCGCCAGAAAGCATATGGAACAATGGGAAAATCAATACTGCTGCAGCAAAGCTACCGAAGATCACGATTGGCTTGCGGCCAATGCGATCAGACAATGCGCCAAATACAACAAAAAATGGCGAGCCTAAAGCAATAGACCAGCCAATGATCCAGTAAGTTGAATCCCAGTTTGCATTGAGTGGGCCAACAATAAAAGAACGGGGTCAGAACTGCGTAAATGAAAAAGTCGTACCTTTCAAACGTGGTACCAAGCGATGAAGCGAGAATAACGAACTTCTCATTCTTCGTTAGCCGGCCAGAACCTGACGCGGCTTGGGTCATTGTTGACACAATGAATTGCTCCCTGATTTTATGTTTTTTTACGGTTCAGCCTTCTTAACTGAGGCCTTCCAACATCAAGGCGTCGCTAGGCCGCGGACGGGAGTCCATCATTTTTTCAGCTATATTGACCCAACGATCTAAACCAGTACAAATCAATTGGAATTTGTTTCACACTTATGATTTTGATTTTCCCATCCAAAATGGCTAACAATGCTGGTTTACTGGCTGCCGATAGAATGTTAATAATTTTTCATCTGAACAAAATTATGGGGTCCTTGCAATGGGTTACGCAATCGCGCTGTTAACATTTCTAATGCTCGCCAGCAGCCCAGCGATGGCTCTGGATGGGATTGTGACTGATACTGGAGATGAAGTGACCGTTGATGACGGGACTGTTTTTACCGAAGGCGCGAACATTTCGGTCTTTGATGCAGACGGTACAGAACATGACTTGCAGATTATGCGTGTCGCTGACACTGACGATTCAACGACAGTTGATTTGATTGACAGCGATACCGGCGATGCCGAAACAATCGAGTTCATGAAGTAACCGGCTCATCTGCCAACCAAGCGGAACTTCTTCACGACGATCAATTGGCCGAGGATTGAACTAAACCTGCAACTTCAGCACGCAACTCATCCATCCCAAAGCCGCGCTCAGCTGAAGTGAGATGAATAGACTGAATGGCAGCAGCGCGTTTGGCAATCCGGGTTCGAGTTTCGGCCTCAAGTTCTGCCAACTCATGGCGATTGATCTTGTCGCATTTGGTGATGACCAGTTGATAAGGCACCGCTGCGTCATCCAACATTTCAAACATTTCGATGTCTGGTGTCATCACGCCGTGGCGCGAGTCAATTAATACAAAGGCGCGTGACAGGCCCACACGTCCGCGCAAATAACCTTTCAAAACATTTTGCCATTGGCGCACATCTTTCTTGGCCGCCTTGGCATAGCCATAACCAGGCATATCCACCAAAGTGAAATTATCACCGCTATCAAAGAAATTGAGCTCACGCGTGCGCCCCGGTGTGTTGGAGGCCCGTGCCAAACCATTCACACCAGTCAAGCCATTAATGAGCGAAGACTTGCCCACGTTAGAGCGACCAGCAAAAGCAATTTCAACACCGCGCACTTCGGGCAGTTGCTCTAGCTGAGCCACACCCAAACGAAAGCGGGCCGTGCCATTGAATAGGCGACGGCCCGCTAGTAATTGCTCTGGCGTGAAACGCTCGCTCACGCTGACGTCGGCTTCTTTTTCAAGAAAGGTAGATATTTGAAAAACTCAACCTCGGTGCCGTTCTTCGTCATGATGTAGCTTTGCTGCACGATGGAGAGAAAATTGCTCCAAGCCCAGTAGATCGTGAGGCCCGCAGGGAAACCAGACATGGAATAGGTAAAGATCACTGGCATCCAGTTGAACATCTGCGCTTGCACCGGATCGGGTGGTGTGGGGTTCAAGCGCATTTGCACCCACATGGTAGCGCCCATTAAAAGGGGCCAGAAGCCGATCATCAAGGCGTGCGGCGGTGACCATGGAATGAGGCCGAAAAGATTGAATAGGCTTGTCGGGTCTGGCGCCGAAAGATCATGAATCCAGCCAATGAAGGGCGAATGGCGCAAATCAATGGTGGTGAGGATAACCTTGTAGAGCGAAAAGAATACCGGAATTTGAATCACAATGGGCAAGCAACCGGCCATCGGGTTCACTTTATTCGTTTTATAAAGTTCCATCACCGCCTTTTGTTGCATCTGCTTATCATCAGGATATTGCAGCTTCAGAGCATCCATCTGCGGCTTGAGGTTTTTCATCTTGCTCATTGAAGCATAGGAACGGCTGGCGAGCGGAAACACCGCCAGCTTCACCAGCACTGTCACTATCAAAATTGCGACGCCGAAATTGCCAACAATGCCCTTCACGAATGACAAGAGGTAGAACATGGATTTGGTGAGTGGTGAATACCAACCCCAGTCAATCATCAGGTCAAAACGCTCAACATTATATTTCGCGCCAATGGCATTGATGGTCTCAACAACCTTAGCACCAGCATAAATATGGTCTTCAAAAGTTGCGCTGCCACCTGCGGGAACCGAAATCGGCGTCTGCGCTAAATAGTCCGCTTGGAAAATGTCGCGGCTTGGATTGGCCACGTTCAGATAGCGGCTTTCAACTTTCAAATCCGTTGGCGGAATGAGCGCTGTTGCCCAATATTTATCGGTGAAACCCAACCAACCGCCGGTGTTATCGATCACAATGGGTTTGTCAGGAGTCTTCTTCAGGCTTTTGTAATCATGCTCTTCCAGCCCACGGTTTTGCACGCCATGAGCGCCTTGGAAAAATGTATAAGTGCCGATTTCCGGTAAATCTTGGCGTTGCACACGCGCGAAAGGCAATAAATTAAGCGCCGCGCTGCCACTGTTGGCAATCGTATCGTGCACGGTGAACAGATAGTCATCTGTGAGGGAGATCGTGCGGCTGAACTTCAAACCTTCGCCATTGTCCCACGTCAAGGTCACTGGTTTGTCTTGCTGCAAGACGGCACCGTCTTGGGCTTGCCATTCAGTTTTTGAATCCGGCAATTTCACGCTTTGACCAGCGTCCGCTTGAAAACCCTGTTCCACAAAATAAGCATTGGCGGTTCCGAAGGGCTTGAGCAATGTAACCTCTGGGCTGCTGTCATCAATCGTCTCATGATATTTCACGAGACGCAGATCATCCAGCTGTGCGCCAGTGAGATTGATTGAGCCTGCCAAAGTTGGTGTATCAATTTTTACGCGCTTGGTGGCCAACAATGTGGTGTTCAAATCCTTGATGGTTGATCCAACAGCGGGGGCGACGGCCTGCACTTGGGCAATTTGTGCAGCTTGTTGCTCTGCCTTCTTGGCCTCAGGTGCCAGATAAAAATACTGCCAAGCAAAAATGATGGCCATGGAAATTGCCACGGCGGTGATCATGTTCTTGGGGTCAATCTTCGGCGTTTGCGGCTGGCTCATTTGCGTTCCACTTGCTGGTCATGAATTTTGCTTAGTGCAGAGATAAGGTCTGCTTGCAGTTTTTGAAAGTCCCTTGTAGCGGCGGCGCTGCGGCCAACCAACACATAATCATGTGAACCTTGAACCAATGGACTAAGGCCAAGGCGGACAATTTCACGCAAGCGCCGCTTGATGCGGTTGCGGGTAACGGCGTTGCCCAGCTTCTTGGTGCAGGTAAATCCCACGCGCGGGCCTGCTTCATCTTTTCGGTCGCGCGATTGCAACAGAAAACCTGGCGTGCCAGTTGAAACAGCTTTCGCGGCGGCGAGAAAATCTTGCCTCCGCTTCATGCGCTGCATGTTGAAAATCTGATGGTTTAGGCCGAGAGCCGCTTGCGGCCCTTGGCACGACGGCGACGGAGCACATTGCGGCCACCCACAGTGGCCATGCGCGCGCGAAAGCCGTGGCGGCGTTTACGGACCAGTTTTGAGGGTTGATAAGTGCGTTTCACGGTATTCTACTCCGATTCAGACAGCCCACCTAACCCATTGGAATTTAAACATTAATTTCCATCAGGAGAGGCAGAACCAAAAGGTTTTGCAAAAGTTGGCCTGCTTATGGGCAGAAAAGCTGGAAATGTCAACGCTGTGAGGGGCCGTGGATGGAAAACGCGCCGGGGACCGCCACCGACCCGCTGGTTAGGCGAGAATGACAACTGTTTTCACGAGGCCGTGAGGCCCCCTGTTCAGCGCAGATAAAACGGGCCATGTGTTGCATATGCTAAGTGAAACTGCCCAACACACCATCCGTCGCTTGCTGCCTCTCGTTGGGCTTCTGGCGCTGACGGGTTGTTGTTATGCCTTGGGCTTCCAGTACTATTTGGGCATTGAAAGCCTGGCTGAAAATCAAGCCACATTGCAAGACTTTGTGACCCAGCACGTGGCGCTGGCCATTGCATTGTATTTTTTGCTTTATGTTGCCGTGGTTTCGCTATCGCTGCCTGGCGCTGGGCTTTTGAGCATCGTCGGCGGATTTATCTTTGGTTGGGCACTCAGTGTGCCCGTTACCATTGTGGCGGCCACCATCGGCGCAGTAATCGTATTCAAAATCGTGCAATCCTCCCTTGGCGCAACGATGGCGCAGCGCGCTGGGCCATTTTTGCAAAAACTAGAGCGCGGTTTTGAAACAAATGCCTTCAGCTATTTGTTGTTTTTGCGATTGGTGCCGGCTTTTCCATTTTTTGCGGTCAATGCTGTGGCTGGCCTGACACGCATGAAGCTTCGCACTTTTGCGCTTGCAACCTTGGTCGGAATTATTCCCGGCACTTTTGCGTTTGCCATTGTGGGGCGGGGGCTTGGCAGTGTGCTGGATGGTGCACGCGCTGTCCATGCCGCTTGTCTTGCGCAAGATGCCAGTGCCGCCTGCCCCTATGCCTTTTCGGCTTCAGATTTGGTCACTCAACAATTGCTGTGGGGTTTTGCTGCACTTGGCGTGGTGTCGCTCATTCCGGTTGTGATGAAAAAATGGAAGATGAGATGATTTACGATTTGGCTGTGATCGGCGCTGGTTCTGCGGGTCTATCAGTTGCAGCCGCGGCTGCACAGTTTGGTGAAAAGGTTGTATTGTTTGAAAAAGCCGAGATGGGAGGCGATTGCCTAAACTCTGGCTGTGTGCCTTCCAAAGCTTTAATCGCGGCGGCCAAATATGCTCAAATTCAACGTACGTCCACGCCTTACGGCGTGGCAGCCATGGAGCCCAAAGTCAATTATGCCAAAGTGATGGATCACGTGCAGGGTGTGATTGCTAAGATCGCTCCAAATGACAGTGTAGAGCGCTTTGAAGGGCTTGGCGTAAAAGTGGTTAGGGCGCACGCGCAATTCGTTAACGCACGCACGTTAGAAGCTGCAGGCCAAAATTATACAGCGCGCAAAATCGTAATCGCCACCGGTAGTCGTCCAAGCGTTCCTGCCATTCCAGGCCTGAAGGATGTGACCTATTTTACCAATGAAACGCTGTTTAAAAACCGCGTGAAGCCAGAGCATCTCATCATTATCGGCGGCGGGCCAATCGGCATGGAAATGGCACAGGCGCACCGGCGTCTTGGCTGTATGGTGACGGTTCTGCAAGCCTCCAAGATTTTGACGAAAGATGACGCTGAGTTGGTCAGTGTGGTGATTGCAGCGTTGCAAG
>DATCEN010000137.1:0-2873 GCA_036510015.1 Aestuariivirga sp. | reverse complement strand
AAAACGCAAGGGATCTAAGTCAGTGATCCTGAGGGAATAGGCCACGAGCGAACCCGCACCTGAACCACGGCCCGGCCCCACCGGAATACCCTGATCTTTGGCCCAAGAAATAAAGTCAGCGACGATTAAGAAATAGCCCGGATAGTTCATCTTAATGATGACACCGAGTTCAAAATCCAGCCGCTTGTCATAATCTTCGCGCGTGAAATTTGGCGCGAGCCCTGTTACCGCGATGCGCTTATCCAAACCTGCCATGGCCTCACGGCGCAAGACAACTGCTTCATCACCCTCAGCAAAGCGCGGCAGAATGGGCTTTTTGCCATGCGCCCAATATGAGCAGCGCTGGGCGATCTCAACCGTGTTTTCGATCGCTTCAGGAAAATCTGCAAACAGCGCTGCCATTTCCTGTTGGCTTTTAAAATAGTGTTCCGGCGTGAGCCTGCGGCGATTTGGTTCGGCCAACACTTCGCCCTCGGCGATGCAGATCAACGCATCATGTGCGCCATAATCATCTGGCTTGGCGAAATAACATTGATTGGTGGCAACCAACGGAATGGCTCTATCATAGGCCAGATCAATGAGGCCTTGTTCTGCTGTCTTCTCGGCTGTGGTGCCATGACGTTGCAACTCGATATAGAGCCTGTCACCGAACAGGCCGTGGAGCCGCGCGAGGATTTCTGCAGCGGCGGCGCGTTGGCCATTCACCAAGGCTGCGTTGATCGGCCCACCGGGCCCGCCCGTGAGACAAATCAAACCAACAGACAATTCACTCAGCCGCGCAAAAGAAACATGTGGCTCGGCATTGTCTGCGGTCTCAAGAAAGGCAGCGGATGAAAGCTTCATCAGATTATGATAGCCAAGCTCATCCTTGGCTAAGAGAACCACGGAAGAAAAGCGGCGTAGCCCCGCATCTTTTTGGAATTTGTTGTCGCCATCTTGGGGTGGGTTTACGTCAAGTTTGAGATCAAGCCCGATGATGGGCTGTATGCCCTTGTCAACGGCGGCTTCTGAAAACTCCAACGCGCCAAACAGATTGTTTGTATCCGTAACAGCAACGGCTGGCATCTTGGCGTCTTTGGCGAGGTCCACCAACTTTTTAATCTGCAAGGCACCTTCGGATAGGGAATAAGCCGAATGGACGCGCAGATGAATGAATGTCGGTGTTGCCATAATCTGAGCATAGCCTTTGGGAGGCAGAGTCAAAAGCCTTGTTCGCGGGTTGGCACCAGAATTTTTTCGCTAAACCGCAGCCAATGCGCCATTTGCAAGGCTCACCTGCCTAGACATGCGCGCGGCAAAATCCAGATTATGCGTGGCTATCAAGGCGCCAAGCCCCTCTTCTGCCAATAGACGCACGAATTCTTGGTGCACCATTTCACCCGTTGGTGGATCAAGATTGCCGGTGGGTTCATCAGCCAACAGCAAAAGCGGGCGATTGGCGATAGCCCTGGCAATGGCCACGCGTTGTTGTTCGCCACCAGACATTTCGCCCGGCCTATGCCCCAAACGTTGCGCGAGGCCCATGCGCTTGAGTAATTCTGTGGCGCGTATGCTCGCCACCTTTTTCGATGCGCGATTGATAAGTTGCGGCATCATCACATTTTCCAATGCGCTGAATTCCGGCAACAGATGATGGAATTGATAGACAAAGCCAATCCCTACGCGGCGCACCGCAGTTTTGGTTTTATCGTCCATCTGGGTGCAGTCTTGACCAGCAATCAACACCTGCCCTGCCGTTGGCTTTTCCAACAGGCCCGCGATATGCAGCAGTGATGATTTGCCCGAACCCGATTGGCCAGTCAGCGCCACGATTTCTCCGGGCCGCACCGTGAGTGAGAGGTTTTTGAAAATCTCTAAGCGTTGTTCGCCCGCGCCATAAACGCGAGTGATGTTGCGCAATTCTAATGCGGGCTTCAATATCATTCGTAACGCAAAGCCTCTACCGGATCGAGGCGTGCTGCCTTCCATGCCGGATAGATCGTGGCGAGATATGAGATCAGCAGGGCAAAACCCACAACGCCAAGAGTTTGTGGATAAGAGATTTTTGCGGGCAGTTGAGCGAGGTAATAAAATTGTGCGTTGAAGGGATCAACCCCCGAAAGCCACTGAATGCCCCTACGAATGTTTTCAGCATTCCAACAAATCAATACGCCCAACACAAGGCCAGCCAATGTGCCCAAGGTGCCAATGGCGGCGCCAGTTAAAAAGAACACGCGCAGGATGGAGCCTCTCGTAGCTCCCATCGTGCGCAAAATTGCAATGTTAGAGCTTTTGTCTTTCACCAACATATATAGACCTGAGATGATGTTGAGTGCGGCCACCATCACCACCAGAGACAAAACCATGGTAACGACATTGCGCTCCACCGCCAGCGCATTGAAAAAGGCCACGTTGCGGGCCTGCCACGTTTGCACCAGCATGTCGCTGCCGCTGGCGTTCAACATGGCGGCAACCTGCCCTTGCACTTCATCAGGATCCGTCACCATAACTTCCAAACTTGTGGCGGTGTTGCCTGTGCCGAAAAAGTCCTGCGCTTCGGCCATTGGCATATAAAGCACATTGTCATCATATTCAGACATGCCCGCCTTGAAGATACCAACCACTTGATATTCTCTGCTGTGGGGCACATTGCCAATGGGGCTATCTGGCCCGTTGGGTGAGATCAGCGAAACGGTTGAACCCAGAACCAATTGGTGTTTTTGTGCAAGGCCAGCGCCGACAATGACGCCGTTTGACTGATCAAATGCTTTGATATCCGCCGGTTTATCGATGTTGGGTGGTGCTGCCAATGCGGTTTGCAAATCTTTGTTGTTGATGTCAGGCAGCTTGGACAAATCCGCTGCACTGATGCCGCGCACCAAAGCGCCTGTGGC
>DATCEN010000136.1:0-9790 GCA_036510015.1 Aestuariivirga sp. | reverse complement strand
CTCATCATCCACCTTCATTTCAATCACTGCGTTCAGCTTTTGGCCCTTGCTTGAGAGCATCTTGTCCAAAGCTTCGGCCTGTGCAGTGGTGCGCGGGAAGCCGTCAAAGATCACACCCTTTTTAACATCAGGCCGATCCATACGTTCTGACACAATACCGATGATCACATCGTCAGAGACGAGATCGCCGCGATCCATAATCGCCTTGGCTTTGAGTCCCACCTCACTGCCAGCAGCAATAGCCGCGCGTAGCATGTCACCGGTTGAGAGTTGTTTGAAGCCGTGTTTTTCTTCTAATATTTTTGCTTGTGTGCCCTTGCCTGCACCCGGCGGGCCCATAAGGATGAGGTTCATTTACCCCTGCCGCGCAAAGTGGATTTCTTCATCAGCCGCTCATATTGCTGACTGAGCAAATGGCCCTGAATTTGTGACACTGTATCAAGCGTCACAGAAACCACGATCATCAATGACGTGCCGCCGAAGGCCAGACTGAGGCCCGAGAAATTGGCAAAGACTTCAGGAATCAAACATACGACCACGATATAGGCCGCGCCGATCACTGTGAGACGGGTGAGAATGCGGTCAAGATATTCTGCAGTTTGTTCACCAGGGCGAATGCCAAGGATAAAGCCGCCAGACTTTTTTAAGTTCTCAGCGGTTTCTTTCGGGTTGAACATGATGGATGTATAAAAGAAACAGAAGAAAACAATTAAAGCTGCGTAGAGAATAAGGAACAGTGGTTTGCCGTGGCCAAGCAAGGCCACAATAGCGTTGAACCATTCAGGGCCTTTGCCGGCCGAGAAATTAGCAACCGTCAACGGTAACAATAGCAGCGATGATGCAAAGATTGGCGGGATAACGCCCGAAGTGTTGAGTTTTAGCGGCAAGTGAGAGCTTTCAGCCTGTGAAATCTGCATGCCGATTTGGCGTTTAGGATATTGGATCAAGAGGCGGCGTTGGGCGCGCTCAAAGAACACGATAAACGCCACTACGCCAACAGCGACAATGAGAATGCCGAGAATTGTAAATGGAGACATGAGGCCTTTGCGACCCATTTCCAACAAGGCAGCAATGCCTTGCGGTAAATTGGCCACGATGCCTGAGAAAATAATTAGCGATGTACCATTGCCGATGCCGCGCGCGGTGATTTGTTCACCCAGCCACATCAGGAATACGGTGCCGCCTGTCAGCGTGATAACCGTTGAAAGAATAAAGAATGGTCCGGGAATCAGCACGAGACTGCCCTGCGCGGTTAATCCGGCCGCAATGCCATAAGCCTGCAACGCGGCAAGTATCACTGTGCCATAACGGGTATATTGATTGATCCGCTTGCGACCACTTTCGCCCTCTTTTTTGAGCGCTTCAAGTGCGGGCGAAACGCTTGTCATCAACTGCATAATGATTGATGAGGAAATGTAAGGCATGATGTTTAGCGCGAAGATGGCCATGCGGCCTAAAGCGCCACCTGCCATGCTATTCATCCAGCCCATAATACCGCTAGAGTTCTGGGCGGTGAAATTCGAAATGGCTGTCGTGTCTATACCCGGAATGGGAATGTAAGAGCCGAGGCGATAAATGATCAGAGCACCCAGTGTAAACCAGATGCGATTCATCAGGTCTTCGTTCTTGCCAAGAGAACTGAAATTGATATTGGCTGCAAGTTGTTCAGCTGCTGATGCCATTTTCATCCCCTTATGCCGACGAGCGCCTTATATAGGTAGCGCTCTCGGCTAGAACAACTTAGAACATGTTCCAACACTATGAAATAGCGCGAATTCTTATCGACCGGATGATTCCATCCGGTCGGAAAGCGCGCTAGTAGGTTTTCTTTTCCACTGGTGCTGGACGCAGTACCTTAACGCTGCCGCCAGCCTTTTCAACTGCGGTGATTGCACCCTTTGAGGCGTAGAACACCTCAAAGTTGAGTTTAGCCTTCACCACGGCGTTGCCAATAAGGCGCACGCCGCCAGCCGTGAGCTTGGTGATCACACCAGAAGCAAGCAAGCTTGCTTGGGTGATAGCAGCTTTGCCATCAACCTTCTTGGCTTCAACGGCATCAGCAATGCGGGCCAATGAAACTTCGTTATATTCAACAATGTTGGGCTTATTAAAGCCGCGCTTTGGCAAGCGGCGATAAATTGGCATTTGGCCGCCTTCAAAACCAGCTTTGGTGCCGCCTTTACGGGCCGATTGACCCTTGCCACCACGGCCGGCTGTTTTGCCGAGGCCAGAACCAAGGCCGCGACCAACACGCTTCTTAGAGTGCTTAGCGCCGGGATTGTCAGCGATCTGATTGAGTTTCATCTCAGGTAATCCTTATCCAATAACGCGCACAAGGTGTTGCACCTTGGCGATCATGCCACGCACGGCGGGCGTATCAAGCAACTCAGATTGCTTGCGAATGCGGTTGAGGCCAAGGCCAATCAACGTTGCCTGCTGAACAGCAGGCCTGCGGTTCGCGCTGGCGATTTGTTCAAGCCTGACGGTTTTTGCTACTGCTTTTGCCATAATTAAAATCCTTAGTCCGCAACCACATCAGCGGTGCGGTTCTTCAAGATGTCAGACACCTTCTTGCCGCGGCGCGAAGCCACGGAGCGTGGAGACGACTGCATCTTCAACGCGTCAAACGTGGCGCGAACCATGTTGTATGGGTTGGAAGACCCACGAGACTTGGCCACAACGTCTGCCATGCCTACGGCTTCAAATACAGCGCGCATCGGGCCACCGGCGATAACGCCTGTGCCTGGAGGGGCGGTGCGAAGTGTTACTTTACCTGCACCCCAACGACCGTCGGTGTCATGGTGCAAGGTGCGGCCTTCGCGCAGTGGAACACGGATGAGACCACGCTTGGCAGCTTCAGTTGCCTTGCGCACAGCTTCTGGCACTTCACGGGCTTTACCGTGGCCAAAGCCAACGCGGCCTTTTTGGTCGCCAACAATCACGAGAGCTGCAAAGCCGAAGCGTTTGCCGCCCTTCACCACCTTGGCGACGCGGTTGATGTGAACCAACTTGTCGATGAATTCGCTATCCGCTTTTTCACCGCCCTTGTCGTCACGCTTGCCGCGCTCTGCACGTTCTTTGGCCATTCGCAAAACCCCTTAAAACTTCAAGCCAGCTGCGCGAGCAGCTTCGGCCAGGGCCTTTACACGGCCATGATAAATGTATGATCCACGGTCAAACACCACATCTTTCACGCCAGCTTTCACGGCGCGTTCGGCAACCAATTTACCGATTTCAGTGGCGGCGGCTTTATCAGCCCCGGTTTTCTTGGCGTTGATGAAGCCCTCTTCCAAGGTGGAAGCGGAGGCCAAGGTGTGGCCCTTCACGTCATCGATGATTTGGGCGTAAATGTTCTTAGAAGAACGGAATACGCTCAAACGCGGACGACCGTTTTCACGGGTCTTGAGAACTTTACGTACACGGACCTTACGCAGGCCCATAGCTTTCTTTGCAGTTGGCATTGTCTTGCGTCCTTACTTCTTCTTACCTTCTTTGCGGTGAATATATTCGCCCGCATATTTAATGCCTTTGCCCTTATAAGGCTCTGGCCCACGCCATTCGCGGATTTCAGCCGCAACCTGGCCCACCTTCTGCTTGTCGATACCGGAGACAGTGATTTCAGTTGGCTTTGGGGTTTTAACTTCAATGCCTGCTGGAACTTCGTAGTTCACATCATGCGAATAGCCCAAGTTCAGTTGCAACACCTTGCCGTTCACAGCGGCGCGGTAACCCACGCCGGTGATCTCAAGGTTCTTGCTATAACCGGTGGTTACACCTTGCATCATATTACGCACCAAAGTGCGGCTCATGCCCCAAGATGAACGGGCCAATTTGGTTTGGTTGATTGGATCAACCTTGATGCCTTCAGCGCCCATCGCAACGGTGACCTGATCATTTAGGGTCGTCTTGAGTTCGCCCTTCGGGCCCTTAACACTCACTGTTTGACCATTAACATTGGCAGTAACGCCAGCGGGAACAGTAACAGGTTTCTTGCCAATACGTGACATCTGTTTCTACCTCAGAATACCGTGCAGAGCACTTCGCCGCCGACGTTCTGGGCACGAGCATCTTGATCCGACATCACGCCCTTAGGCGTGGAGAGGATTGAGATGCCAAGGCCGTTGAACACGGAAGGCAGGGTGTCAACCGACGCATAAACGCGACGGCCGGGTTTAGACACACGAGTCATTTCTTTTATGACTGGTGCGCCGTCGAAATATTTCAATTCCACTTCGATTTCAGACTTACCGTCCTTTTCGATGGTGGCAAAACCGCGGATGTAACCTTCCTTGGCCAAAACCTCAAGCACGCGCTCGCGCAGCTTGGATGGCGGGATGATAACCTTGGCCTTGGAACGCATGGACGCATTGCGGATGCGTGTCAGCATATCGGAGATTGGATCGTTTACGATTGTCATTGTTCTCTCCTCCCCTTACCAGCTGGACTTGACCATTCCGGGGATGAGCCCGGAATTGGCCATTTGGCGCAGCGCGATACGCGAAAGTTTTACTTTGCGGTAGAATGAGCGTGGACGGCCGGTCAATTCGCAACGGTTGCGAATACGAACCTTGGCCGAGTTACGCGGCATTTCGGCCAGCTTCAGGGCAGCGGCGAAGCGCTCTTCCATAGGCGTGTCCTTCTTCATCACAAGGGCCTTCAACTTGGCACGCTTGTTGCCCATTGATTTGGCCATCTTGCGGCGTTTGTTATTGCGGTTGATGGAACTGGTTTTTGCCATGCCTTTGTCCTTACCTTACGCAGCTTGCTTTTTCGGCGCAGCACTGCGACGGAATGGGAAGTTGAATGCATCAAGAAGCGCCTTGGCTTCTGCATCGGTCTTGGCGGTGGTGCAAACCACAACATCAAGGCCCCAGATGCGGTCGATCTTGTCGTAATCGATTTCCGGGAAAATCAAATGTTCTTTGATGCCCATGGCATAGTTGCCGTTGCCATCAAAAGAACGTTCAGCCAAGCCGCGGAAGTCGCGCACGCGTGGCAAGGCCACCGTGATCAAACGATCAAGAAATTCATACATGCGGGTTTTGCGCAGTGTGACCTTGGTGCCGATAGCTAAATTTTCGCGGATCTTGAATTGCGCAATAGCCTTCTTAGACTTGGTGATCACAACCTTTTGGCCAGCGATCTTTTGCAATTCACCTGCAGCAACTTGCACAAGCTTTGAATCCTGGGTTGCTTCACCTACGCCCATGTTGAGCACAATCTTGGTGATGCGTGGAACCTGCATGACGTTCTTATAACCGAACTGCTCGATCATCTTTGGGCGAATGACCTTGAGGTATTCGGTTTGCAAACGCGCAACATAATCCTTGGGCAGGCCAGCATTGGCGTCTGCCACGATCGTGTCACTTGAAGCTTCGCCCTTCTTGACCTTTGGGGTCTTGGGCGTTTTAGCGCCGCTGGCAGGCTTGGCAGCCGCTTTGTTATCTTGTTCAGCCATTTATTACTTCTCCGCTGCGCTTGGCAACGCGGGCTTTTTTGCCGCCGTCAAGCGTCTTAAAACCAACGCGCGTAGGCTTACCCGACTTGGGATCACGCAATGCAACGTTGGAAATATGTATTGGCAGGTTCTTGTTGATGATCCCGCCTTCGGTGGCACCCTGAGCCTTGGTGTGGCGCTTGGCGATATTCACGCCTGAAACCAAAACGCGGTTTTCCGTCGGAAACACCTGCAACACGTCGCCGGTCTTACCCTTGTCTTTGCCAGTGATGACGACAACTTTGTCGCCTTTCTTGATCTTGGCAGCCATTACAAAACCTCCGGCGCGAGTGAAATGATCTTCATTTGGTTTTTGCCGCGCAACTCACGAGGCACTGGTCCGAAGATACGCGTGCCAACTGGCTCACCCTGTGCGTTGATCAGCACAGCGGCGTTACGGTCAAAGCGGATCGAAGAACCATCGGCACGGCGAATGTCTTTGGCCAGACGCACAACGACAGCCTTCATCACGGCGCCTTTTTTCACGCGACCGCGTGGAATGGCTTCCTTGACAGATACGACGATGATGTCGCCGATGGTGGCATAACGGCGCTTAGAGCCGCCAAGCACCTTGATACACTGAACGCGACGCGCGCCAGAGTTATCGGCAACTTCGAGATTGGTTTCTTGCTGGATCATGGTTTACCCGATCTCTTTATGCTTTTGACGCATCAACCTTAGCAACAAGCGCCCAGCGCTTGAGCTTGGATGATGGTCTGGTTTCTTCGATGCGAACAATTTCGCCAATCTTGGCTTCGTTCTTCTCATCATGGGCGTGATATTTCTTAGACAGACGTACGGTCTTCTTGAAAACCGGATGCAGCAGGCGGCGTTCCACCTTTACTACAATGGTCTTGTCATTCTTGTCGGAGACAACGACACCTTGAACAACGCGTTTCGGCATTTTCTAATTCTCCTACTTCGCGTTCTTCTGAGCCGATTGGGCCGTCTTGAGACGGGCCACATCACGGCGCAATTCACGGATACGCGAAGGCTTTTCCAATTGGCCTGAAGCACGTTGGAAGCGCAGGTTGAGCTGCTCTTTCTTGGCCTTCAGGATTTCTTCTTTAACCTGGTCTTGCGAGAGGTTCTTGACGTCTGAATATTTCATCTTGTTCCCCTCACTTCAATTCGCCAAGGCGGGCCACAAAGCGCGTCTTGATTGGTAATTTGGCAGCGGCCAAAGCCAGCGACTGTTCAGCAACGGCACGAGGAATGCCGTCCACTTCAAAAATCACACGGCCGGGCTTAACACGCGCTGCCCAGTATTCAGTTGAACCCTTACCGGAACCCATGCGGACTTCGGCTGGCTTTTTAGAAACTGGTACATCTGGGAACACACGGATCCAAACGCGGCCAGCGCGCTTCATACCGCGCGCAAGGGCGCGACGTGCAGCTTCAATTTGACGAGCCGTCAAACGATCTGGTTCCAGAGCCTTCAAGCCGAAAGCCCCAAAGTCCAGCGTGTTGCAGCTGGTGGACTTGCCATGAATGCGGCCCTTATGGGCTTTGCGGTATTTGGTCTTTTTTGGTTGTAACATGATGATAACCTATCAAACGTTCGCAGGCTCGCGCTCACGGCGCGGGCTACGTTCACGATTAGAATGATCGCCACCGCCAGCTTCATTGGCGAGACGGTCTTGAGCCATTGGATCGTGCTCAAGGATTTCGCCTTTGAAGATCCAAACTTTGACACCATTGGTGCCATAAGCGGTGTGGGCAGTAGCCACTCCGTAATCGATGTTCGCGCGCAGTGTGTGCAAAGGAACACGACCTTCACGGTACCATTCAACACGGGCAATTTCAGCACCACCCAGACGGCCTGAGCAGGTGATCTTGATGCCTTCAGCGCCTAGACGCTGGGCAGATTGCACGGCGCGCTTCATGGCGCGGCGGAAAGCCACGCGGCGTTCCAATTGTTGGGCGATGTTGTCAGCAACCAAGGTAGCGTCAACTTCCGGCTTGCGCACTTCAACGATGTTGAGATGAACCTCTGAAGACGTGATCTTGCCGACCATCTTCTTCAGCTTATCAATATCAGCGCCCTTCTTGCCGATCACCACGCCTGGACGGGCAGAGTAAATCGTAACACGGCACTTCTTGTGAGGGCGTTCAATAACCACGCGCGCCACACCAGCTTGCTTCAGCTCCTTGGTGAGGTAGTCGCGGATCTTCACGTCTTCATGCAACATATTGCCGAAGTCACGGCTATTGGCAAACCAACGTGAATCCCATGTGCGGTTGATGCCGAGGCGCAAACCGATTGGATTGATCTTCTGACCCATTATGCGGCCTCTTTGTTCTGGCGGACGATAATCGTCAGCTCGCTAAAGAATTTTGCAAGATGGCCAACACGACCACGAGAATCCGGCGACCAACGCTTCATCACTAAGTTCTTGCCAACCCATGTTTCGGCAACAACCAGTTGGTTGATGTCTAAGCTGTGGTTGTTTTCAGCATTAGCGATAGCGCTTTCCAGCGTCTTCTTCACGTCTTTGGCGATACGGCGGCGTGAGAAAGTGAGATGCGCTAATGCACGTGACACTTTCATGCCACGAATTTCAGCGGCCACTTCGTTTAACTTGCGTGGGCTAATGCGGATCGAGCGAGTGATCGCTTTTGCCTCATTGGCTTTTTCAGCGCGCGGGGTTTTTGCTTTGCTCATGATTTATTTTGAATCCGCTTTCTTGTCAGAAGCAGAGTGAGCCTTGAAAGTGCGGGTGGGAGCGAACTCACCCAACTTGTGGCCAACCATTTCTTCCGAGACATGGACGGGGATAAACTTATTGCCATTGTGGACCTGAAAAGTCAGGCCAACAAATTGCGGTAAAATTGTTGAGCGGCGGCTCCAAGTTTTAATCGCATGGTTGCGATTGCCATTGGCGGCGGCTGCCTTTTTCAACATGTACCCGTCTACAAACGGGCCTTTCCAAACTGAACGTGCCATCAGATATACCCCTTACTGCACTTTCTTGCGATCATGGCGCGAGCGAACAATCATCTTGCTCGTGCGCTTGTTGGTGCGGGTCTTGTAGCCCTTCGTGGGTTGGCCCCACGGAGAACGCCAATGCTTACCGCCGTTGGTACGGCCACCGTTCGGGTGGTCTACCGGGTTTCTTGCAATACCGCGCGAGACTGGGCGGAAGCCCATCCAACGGGTGCGACCGGCCTTACCGATCACTTCGTTAATGTGGTCTTGGTTTGAAACAGCACCAACCGAGGCCATGCCATTGGCAGGCACCAAGCGGGTTTCGCCAGATTTCAATCGGATGATGACATTGGCACCATCACGGCCTGCAACCATGGCATAAGTGCCAGCAGCGCGAGCCAGTGAACCGCCCGCGCCTGGTTTGGTTTCAACGTTATGCACAACTGTGCCAACGGGGATTGAACCAATTTCCATGGCATTGCCTGGCTTCACGTCAACCAGTTTGCCGGAGATGACAGTATCACCTGCGGCAAGGCGTTGTGGCGCCAAAATATATGACAGCGTGCCATCTTGATATTTGATCAGAGCAATGAAAGCGGTGCGGTTTGGATCATATTCCAAATGCTCCACCACAGCTGGCATATCATGCTTGATGCGCTTGAAATCGATCAAACGATAAGCTGTTTTATGGCCACCGCCCTTACGGCGTGAAGTAATGCGGCCACCTGATCTGCCACCATGAGAGTTTGCACCCTCAACCAATGACTTGACTGGCTTGCCTTTAAAGAGATGGCTCTTGTCCACCTGAACCAGATGGCGGCGACCGGCGCTTGTTGGATTAAATGTTTTGAGTGCCATGATCTTACAGTCCCGTGGTCACATCGAGGCGTTCGCCTTTGGCGAGCGTCACATATGCTTTCTTGACATCAGAGAGTAGTGCCTTGCGGCCCTTGAATGTACGAACCTTGCCCTTGCGGACGAGCGTGTTCACGCTGTCAACTTTTACGTTGAACAGGCCTTCAACAGCAGCTTTGATCTGCGGCTTGGTTGCGCGGCGTGCCACGTTGAAAACAACTTGGTTATGCACTGCAACCATAGTGCCCTTTTCAGTGATAGCTGGGCTCTTGATGATGGAGTAAAATTGTTCCTTGCTCATTTGAAGCGTGCCTCCAGTGCCTCAACCGCGGCCTTGGTGAGAACCAAGTTTTTGCGGCGGAGAATGTCGTAAACATTGATGCCCTGCACCGGCAACACATCAATGTTGGCTACAGCGCGAGCGGCTTTAGCAAAGCCCTCGTTGACCAACGCGCCATCAATGATGAGTGCGTTAACCAGACCCAATTTCTCAAATGCTGCCTTGACCG
>DATCEN010000135.1:0-16947 GCA_036510015.1 Aestuariivirga sp. | reverse complement strand
AATGCGCACACTTCCGCCCGGCCATCCGCCCATTCCTGCCCAAAAAACTGGTGTTTTACTGATCAATCTTGGCACACCTGAAGCCACGAATTATTTTTCCATGCGGCGCTATTTGAAAGAGTTTTTGAGCGACCGGCGGGTGATTGAGTTAAACCGCTTTGTCTGGTGGTTCATTCTCAACGGCATCATTCTGAATTTCCGCCCGCAGAAATCGGCCCATGCCTATGAAAAGATCTGGAACCGGGAACTGAACGAAAGCCCGTTGAAAACTTTCACCAGAGCCCAAGCGGATGGCCTTCGCGCTGCACTGGGTGCCCAAGATGAACTGGTGATCGATTGGGCCATGCGTTATGGCCGGCCAGCACTTGCTGACAAGCTCAAAGAGCTGAAAGATAAAGGCTGCGAACGCATTCTTCTCTTTCCGCTTTATCCCCAATATGCTGGTGCCACGACTGCAACTGCTCTGGACAAAGCCTATGAGCAATTACAGAAAATACGATGGCAGCCCGCCATCCGCACCGTGCCACCTTACTATGATCAACCAGCGTATATCAAAGCCGTGGCAAGCTCACTTAAAGCCTATATGAAACAACTGAGTTGGAAGCCTGACAAAATTCTCATCGCCTTCCACGGGCTGCCGCGTGAATATCTCAACAAGGGTGATCCATATTATTGCCACTGCCAAAAATCCGCCCGCTTAATCCGCAAGGCGCTGGGCCTTTCGGCGGATGAAGCCTCAGTGGTTTTTCAATCACGCTTTGGCAAGGCTGAATGGCTACAACCCTATGCCCAAGACACAGTTGAAAACCTGCCCGCACAAGGGATAAAAAACCTGCTGATGATCTCACCAGGCTTTGCTTCCGATTGTGTTGAAACGCTGGAAGAACTGGCCATCGGCTTGAAGGAAACATTTATGGAGCGCGGGGGCAAAAACTTCGCCGTTGTGCCCTGCCTCAATGCCTCAAAACCGTCTATTGCCATGTTGGCAGAAATCGCCCGCAATGAGTTGAAGGGCTGGTTATCTGGTCAATAAGCGCCTATCTACACGACTGAAATTGTCTGACATTAAATTTGGAGAGCGTCGCCATGCCGAGTTTTAGCATTTTCGCACTGGTCATTTTGGCCGTTGTGGTTTTCTACATCATGCGCTCCATCCGTATGGTGCCCCAAGGCTATGCCTATACCGTTGAACGGTTTGGCAAATATACCAAAACCCTGTCGCCCGGCCTTAGCCTCATCACGCCCTTCATTGACCGTATTGGTTATAAACAAAACACCATGGAGCGGGTTTTGCCGGTGCCCTCACAAGAAGTGATTACCAGGGATAACGCCTCAGTGAAGGTGGATGGTGTGGCATTCTTCCAAGTGATGAATGCGGCCAAAGCTTCTTACGAAATTAACAATCTCGACAATGCCATTCTCAATATGGTGATGACACAGATCAGAACCGTGATGGGCTCGATGGAATTAGATCACCTTCTGTCGCAACGTGATGAGATCAACACACGCCTGCTCAACACCGTCGATCAAGCCACGCAGACTTGGGGTGTAAAAACCACCCGTATCGAAATCAAAGACATCACCCCGCCAAAAGATTTGATTGAGAGCATGGGCCGCCAAATGAAGGCCGAACGTGATAAGCGCGCTGTGCTGCTGGAAGCCGAAGGCGAGCGCGGTGCGGCCATTTTGCGCGCCGAAGGTGAAAAGCAGTCGATCGTGCTCAACGCCGAAGGTGAACGCGACGCTGCCTTTCGTGCTGCCGAAGCACGTGAACGCTCTGCCGAAGCCGAAGCCAAAGCCACAACCATGGTCAGCGATGCCATTTCCAAAGGCAATGTTCAGGCGCTGAATTATTTCGTCGCCAACAATTATGTGAAGGCGCTGGAAGCACTTGCTCAATCCCCCAATCAAAAAGTTTTGATGATGCCACTCGATGCCACGTCAATCTTGGGATCGATTGCGGGCATTGCAGCACTTTCGAAAGAAGCTTTTAGCACTGATAGTTCCTCACCCGCACCGAAGAAACCACCTATGGTGCCACGGACGTAAACTCCCATGGAACAAATCTTCAACGAGCATGGCACGTGGATCTGGTTCATCATCGCAACGCTGTTGCTGATCGGAGAGTTGTTGAACCCTGGTGTCTTCCTGATGTGGTTAGCTGCTGCGGCAGCGCTGACCGGCTTGGTCCATTTGGCCTATCCCTTGGGATGGCCGCAAGAATCATTGCTTTTTGCTGTGCTTGCGGCGGCTCTCATCGGCCTCACGTGGCGTTTGGTCAGCAAGTCTTGGCATCCCAAGTCTGACCAACCCTTCCTCAACCAACGCCAGGATGGTTTGGTAGGCAAAAGCTTCGTTCTCATACAGCCCATTGTGAATGGCCAAGGCAAAATTCGCTATGAAGACACCATATGGGATGTGGATGGGCCAGATCTTCCGAAGAATGCGCGGGTGAAGGTGATCGCAGTCGATGGTCTGCGTTTGACAGTGGAAGCCGTCTAAACAAGCTCACTCAACTGCGAAAGATTGGTGATACTCGCCGCCAATTTGCCGGGCAATCTGTCTTCAGGAACGGAACTGCGTTTAATGCGCACCGCCTGAAAGCCAAATTGTGCAGCAGAATGTGCGTCCCAGCCATTGCCCGAAACAAAACAAACAGATGGTGCATCTTGCAATCCGAACTTCTGCATGGCCAGTCTGTAAACGCGACGACTTGGCTTATAGATTCCCACCTCTTCCACCGAAAGAACATATTCAAAAGTTTTATCCCAACCCACACGGCGCAGCATCGTATCCAACATGGATGGGCTCCCATTGGAAAGAATAGCGAGGCGCTTGCCCCGCGCCCGCAAGGCTTGCACAGCTGCAGCTGAATCTGCGAACTGCTCTAGCGCCAACAAGCCAGTCATCAATTCTTCGGCCAGTCCTGCCTCGTTTATTTGCAAAGCTTCAAATGCATAATCCAGCGCATCGCGCGACACTTGCCAAAAATCCGCATGTGCCCCCACAAGGCTTCTGATCCAACTGTATTCCAGCTGTTTGGCGCGCCACAGTGTTGAAAGCGCGACCGCCTTATCGCCTAAAACGCCCAAATGTTTCTGAATTGGTGAGGCCGTGTCAAACAACGTACCATAGGCGTCGAAAACGACAACTTGCACACCTTCAAGTTTTTTGAACAGCTCCGACATTAGCTAAAGTTAGCGCGGAAATTTAATCGGCAACAGAGACAGCGCTAAAGTTATCAACCGATGTTCTGCAAAGCGGGTACATGTTCCAATAGCCAGTATGAAATGCTCTGCATACCGCCTGTCAGAAATAGCAATCCTGCTGCCACAAGAATGCCACCCATTAGTTTTTCAACCATGCCCAGCTTCTGGCGGAAGCTGACGAAGAACCCCAGAAAGCTATTAATCGCTGCAGCCGCAATCAAAAATGGAATGCCCAATCCCAGCGAGTAGACCGCCAAGAGTACTGCACCCTTGCTGACACTATCACTCACCGCCGCCAGAGATAAAATCGTCGCTAACACTGGCCCGATGCAGGGCGTCCAGCCAAAGGCGAAAGCCAACCCAATGGCATAAGCGCCAAACAGGCCCACTGGCTTTGCCTCCTGATGATAGCGCTTTTCTTGAGAGAGAAATCCCAGCTTAAACACACCGAGAAAATTCAGCCCCATGAGAATGATGAACACGCCCGCAATCTTGGCCAGCAGTGGCAGCTCATCACGCACCACTTGGCCGATGTATGAAGCCGATGCACCAAGCGCCACAAACACAGTGGTAAAGCCCAGCACGAATGCAATTGCCGCAGGAATGGCGGATTTGTTCGCACCCGCTTCCCCATGTTTCAAATCATCCAACGATACGCCACTGATGAAAACCAGATAGAACGGTACGAGTGGCAAAACGCAGGGCGACAGAAAAGACAAAACCCCTGCCCCTACAGCTGCACCATATGAAACATCTAAGGCCATATTTATGCAGTTTTACGCCGCGGCAAAACCCAGCCCGGCCTCGCAAAATGGCAGGTATAACCATGTGGAATGCGCTCCAGATAATCTTGATGCTCGGGCTCGGCCTGCCAGAAATCACCTACGGGTTGAACTTCGGTGACAACTTTGCCCGGCCACAGGCCTGAAGCATCGACATCGGCAATGGTATCGAGCGCAGTGTGCTTTTGGGCTTCATCCACATAATAAATCGCCGAGCGATATGAAGCGCCCGTGTCATTGCCCTGCCGGTTCTTGGTGCTGGGATCATGAATCTGGAAGAAGAACTCCAAAATTTTACGATAGCTGGTGATCGAAGGATCAAAGATAATCTCAATACCTTCAGCGTGGTTGCCGTGGTTGCGGTAAGTGGCATTGGCCACTTCGCCGCCAGTATAACCCACACGTGTTGATACAATGCCCGGCAGCTTACGGATTAAATCCTGCATGCCCCAGAAACATCCGCCTGCGAGAACGGCGCGTTCAGTCTTTGGTGTTTTGCTCATGTGCCCTTTAACATCTGATCTTGCAGTTGGCGCAACTCATAAATCCGTGATTTTGTGTCAACTGCTACATTCGAAATTGTGATTAACTCACCTTTTTTGATGGGTTTCATTACTTTGCCACCCTCTAACACTCCGCAAGGAATGGCTTGAGCAGCAATAGCGTCTTGAACTGTCATAATCCACGCGCGGTAAGTATATTCGCCAATGGCATCTAATGTATCGCCTACTTTTAAATCACGTTTGGCCAGCGCGCAAACTTCGGATGTGGGCCGAGGCCGTGGCACCATATCAGCCGCTCCGTAGAGAACCGCGCGCGCACATGATAACGGCACTTCAAGCGAGGTAAGATGATAAGGCCTGAGAAAGCGGAAGTAAGGACCGTTGCCCACTTTCAAATCCACCAAGCGCTCATGAATGCGTTCATGCGGCGCTTTGGTGACAACGAAAACCCCCGGTGCCACACCCTTGCCGATGGAATAATCCACCACGCCGCTTCGGCTCAACAATCCGCCCGCATCCTTGGGGCATAACACTTCAGCCAGTTCATGAGGCCCACAAGCGGGGCCGTGCATGCCGGGCTTGTCTGGTACCAAACCAGTGGCGTTGGAAATCGCTGCCATTTCAACCATGGTTTTGGAACCATCAACAAATTCTACCAACATGCGCGGGTTCATATTGCGGCTCTTGGCCTCGGCTTCATATTGATCCGGCGTCGCATCAATGTTGAGCGGGTTGTTCTTGCCCTTGCCCGCAGCGATGATGGGATAGCCTAGGCTTTGCACAAAGTTGATAAGCTCAATGCATGATGAAGGTTCATCGCCTGCGCCCAATGTATAAACCACACCCTGCTTGGCGGCTTCCCTTGCCAAATATGCGCCTATCGTGACATCAGCTTCCACATTCATCATCACCAGATGTTTGCCATTCTGCATAGCGGCAATGCCTATCGCCGCACCAACACCGGGCTTGCCTGTGGCATCAATCACCACATCCACATGTGGTGAGGCGCAAATCATTTGCGCATCAGCAGTAAGCGCAGTTTTGCCTGCATCCATCAAACCATCAAATGCGGTTTGTGACGTGGCTTCCCCATGGCTTCCCGCTGTGCGGCCCGCAATCACCAAAGCCTTATGAGCCGAAGAAAGCCTTGTATCGGCAATAGCGGCCACAGTAATGCCCGGCATCTGGCCACATTGCGTGACAATGTCAGTTCCCATTTCGCCGCAGCCGATAAGACCAATGCGAATAGGTTTACCCGTTGCCACCGCACGGCTTGCCAAATCGACTTGCAACTTGCCTGTGCGTTCAAATTTAACGGCCCGGTCTTTGGCAATGGTCACAAGTATTTCCTTTATCAACAATGTATTGGTTTTGCTTGCAGAGAAGCGGTGCGTCAAGCACCCTGACATGATATTGATCACTTCATTTCTTTTGGGAGAACTGCTGTGTCTAAAACACATATACTTATGCCGGGTGGCTATGCCCCAGCTGAAATGGAAATCCTAGAGCGCGATTATACGCTCCACAAACTATGGGAGCAGCCTGATCAAACTGTCTATTTGCGGCAGCATGGCGCAGAGATACGTGCCATTGCCACGCGCGGTGACTTGGGGGCCAGCAAAGCACTGATCGACCAGTTGCCCAATCTGGAAATCATTGCGTGTTTTGGCGTGGGCGTGGATGCCATTGATCTGGCCGCCTGCAAGGCGCGTAGCATTCAAGTAGCTAACACACCTGGTGTGTTGAATGAGGATGTGGCGGATTTGGCTTTGGCCCTCATGCTGGGCATTGCGCGCCATATTCCGCAAGCTGATGCTTACACGCGGGCGGGTAAATGGCCCTCTGGCCCCTATAAATTATTGACGCGCATGAACACTAAACGTTTGGGCCTTATTGGCTTGGGCCGCATCGGCCAAGCCATCGCCAAACGGGCCGAAGGTTTTTCCATGCCGATCGCCTATCATTCGCGCCACCCGCGCAGCGATGTGACCTACACTTATTTCCCATCGGCGGCTGAACTTGCCCGCAATAGTGATTTCCTCGTTGCCATTTTGCCCGGCGGCCACGACACAAAAAAGCTGGTAAATGCCGAAGTACTTTCTGCTCTTGGCCCAAAAGGCTATTTTATTAATGTGGCGCGTGGTAGCGTGGTGGATGAAGAAGCCTTGCTCACCGCCCTTGAAAAGAAAACCATCGCCGGCGCAGCTTTGGATGTGTTCTGGAATGAGCCAAACATCAATCCGCGTTTTCTAAAACTGGAGAATGTAGTACTGCACCCGCATGGCGGCAGCGCCACGGTTGAAACCCGCGCGGCCATGGGAAAATTGGTGCGCGACAATTTGACGGCCCATTTTTCAGGCAACCCTCTACTAACACCATTGTCATAGCAAATTTGATGATGAGCTATTAAGCCAGCGCCAAATCTGCGATGCTGGCAACTTGCTTCACAGGTGCAAGTTTGCGCTCTTGCCATAATTTGAAGGCATCAATGTTCATCATGCCAGCCAATTCAAAGTGCATGGCCGGCAGGTCCACTTGCGGCAACGGACGTCCGAAGTAAAAACCCTGCAATTCTTGGCATCCCGCTTGCAACGCAAACTGCAGTTGTGCGTCTGATTCTACTCCTTCTGCCAATACAGGCACTTTGAGTGCCGAGCCTAAACCCACAACGGCCCTAAAAATCGCTCCGGCGCGATCATTGTTACCGACTTGCTGGATGAAAGAGCCATCAATTTTGATCCGGTCAAACGGAAATGAACTCAGCAGCGAAAGAGATGAATAGCCAATGCCGAAATCATCCATTGCAACCGTAATGCCCAGTGCCTTGATCTGACGCAGATTGTGCAATGCACGGTTCAAGTCATGAATCAATGCTGTTTCCGTAATTTCGATTTCAAGCCGCTTCGGCGACACATCGTTCTCCACCATCGCGGATTTAACATCCGCCACAAGGTCTGGAAGACAAATGGCTTTGGCCGAAACATTCACTGCAAGACGCGGCAGCCAAGGGTGAAGCTTCAATAGTTTGCAAGCACGGTTTATCACCCAGCGATCAATTTCAATGATCAGGCCATTCTCCTCAGCTACTGAAATGAACTCAGTGGGTGAAACGCTGCCGCGCGTTGGAGAATACCACCGCAGCAATGCCTCAAAGCCGGCAAGCAAGCCTGTGCCGGTTTCAAACTGCGGCTGTAAAGCCAGCGACAGCTCATCATCCTGAATCGCGCGGCGCAGCTCTAAAGCTAAGGCACGGCGATCACGAATAAATTGATCCATGCCTGCGTCAAAAACACAAATGGAACGATCAATCTCGGATTTCCCGCGATACATTGCAAGGTCTGCATTGGCGAGAAGTTCTTTGCGACTGCCCCCATGCAAGGGGAACAGCGCCACACCCACCGTAACACTCGCGTCGATAATTTTCTCTTCCCATTTAAGCGACATGCACAAGGTTTCAACCAGCCGTGAGGCCAATTCATGCGCGCTTTCAGGATCACTATTCTTTTGGATCAGAACGAATTCGTCGCCGCCAAGGCGAGCACAAAATTCGTCGTTTGAAAGTGTGACGCGCATCGCTTCGGCCGCATTGCGCAAAATATAATCTCCGGCAGCATGGCCGAACATGTCGTTGACTTCTTTGAAACGATTGAAATCAAACAATAAAACAGCAACACTGCTGCCATCAACCCGCGCCGCAATCAAGCTCCGATCGAGATACGAATTAAACGCCATCCGGTTGGGCAAGCCAGTCAAAGCGTCCTGCATGGCAATTGTGCGAATGCGCTCCTCTGCCAAAGCCTTTTCACGATAATCTCTCACACGATCAGTCACATCATGAATCGTCAACAGTGTTCCGTTGTCCGGCAAATTCGTGACATGGGATTCAAAAACCACATCCCCGATCACTAAATCTTTCAATCGGCATTTGAGCGCAGTTTGGATCAGCCTTTGCTTGGCATCAATCCCATTGCCATATGCCAGCCTTGCAAAAGTTTCCAATTGAGAATTGAAAAGCGATTCACGACCATCCGTATTAATTACCGCGATGCCGGATCGCGTGTTTTTAAGAATGCTTTGCAAAAGTTTTTGTCTTGTGGAATGCGCCAAAGCATAGCGCACCGAACGATTAAGAGCATCTGGAGTTATCGCGGTTTTTGAGATGAAGTCAGACGAACCAGCTTCCAGCGCAGCATCATCAACGTGCTGATCAGACATACCAGTCAACAAGATGATAGGGGTATCAATTCCTGCACCACGAACATTCTTGATGAAATCAACGCCAGTCAACGCACCCATACGGTAGTCGCAAAAAATAATATCAAAATCATCTTTGGCCAAACTCTCCATCGCCCGCTGAGGCGAGGATGTGGCCATAATCTCATAGTGCATCGTCTCAACACCACGAAGCGCGTCTTGGATAAGGAACAAATCGTCCTCATCGTCATCCACGATTAACGTCTTGATTGTCGCCCCAGTAATCACCGCCCCACCCCTTGTTCCGTTGTCAACTTAAGCTCAAGCAGACAGCAATTGATCTTCACTAGCTGTATTCAGTTTGACACGCTTAGCCAAAAGCAATCGCCGGATATCACTGAGTTCCCGCAACCCCGAAATCTCCGGCATGGTGAAGCGCACATGGAAAACACTTTCCACCGCAAACAAAATTTCGATGTGGCGCAGTGAATCCCATCTTGGTGTGTTATAGGCTGACGAATCTTCAGTTAGTGTGGTTGGATCGATGCCCAGAACTTTGCCAACCAGGTTATAAAGTTGCATCTGCATTCCCTTTTTAAAATATCATATTGCGAACGGCTTCTGGCCAACGCATTGGATCAAAGCCATGCTGCGTAAAGGCAGCAAACACCCATCGTTCAACACCAAGACCCACACAACCGCTGTGCGCTGGTTCACCATTGGCGGCGCTGAAATCAAAACGCTTGCCGAAGAAATTGCCATGTAGATTGACGGAACCACAGGCCAGTTGCTTCATGTGTCCATCGTTACCAAGAACTGGAATCTTAATTTCGCTTTTGACTTCTTGTGAAGCCTGCCAAAACTTCTTGGCGGCTGAAATCGTGGCAAAGAACGGATCAGTTGCCGTTTGCACTTGACAGTCAATGTCGAAAAACTGAGCGAGTTCTTCCACAACGCTAAGCGCTTTGGTTCGCACAGAGCGCACAAAATTCTCATCGCCCACAAACACCAATTCGCGCACGTTGAATTCATATAGACGTTCAAGACCATCGATATTGCGCGATTCGTAACGAAACACGCGGCCCTGCCATGTGAAGCATTGACCCGTGCTGAAATCCATACCGGTCAAGGTTGGATAGCATGCAAAGCAAGCGGCCGGGTTGAGGCACATGCCGCCCATGTGGACGTGTTCACGTTGCGGAAGCAAAGCACCTTCTGAGCAGGAATTGGCGCGACGAAATTCTTCGATGGCGTCAAAATCTTCAACCACATTGCCGATGAAGCTAATGGAATTTGGATGACTGTCGAAATAGCCACATTTGTGCAAGGTGTCAGCATCCACCATGGCGGGAAAATGCGCGTCCTTCGCATTGAAGGCGGATTTATATAATTCACCAACTTTATCATTGATCAACCCGGCAAGCTTTAACACAGGGCCGGAATAAGCCACTTGGCCCTTGCCATAGTCATACATCCAGCCACGCTTGACCAACTCTTCATTCACACTATAATGATAAGGCCCGCTATCGCGGCGCTTGCAAGCCATGGACGCTTTGACTTCAAAGCCTGCCATTTGGCGCACCATCACCTCAAGGAAGCGCTTAGCTTTGGCTTCAACTTCAACCAGATCGGCGCCGTCATGGGTGATTATGCGAACAGCGTTGCCATCCGGCTCCACATAAATGCGCTCGATGAAGGGCGACACGAAAACCGATTGCTTCTCGATATCGCCCGCAACTTCGGGATCTACTCTACGTGACAATGCCACGATGATTTCTTTGAACTTGTGATTGTGGTGGTTCATCCTTCAAGCTCTTTCTTGGCCAACGCCATACGCAAAGTCACGCAGAGCACAACCCATATCCTGCATGCTCGGTGCACCACCATCAACGTCAGTACTCACGCACAACACTCACTCCACAACTCAACTAGACCTGAACTAGCATCGCCGTGCTAAACAATGGTAAATTGAAGCAAATTCAACCGAATTGGTGTGGATTTTCCTGAAATCTGTTGACCATGGCTCAATTGCCCGGTGAAATAAGCGGCTGAAACAGCCGGCGCAGGACATGATTCTAACGCCGCCTGATAGCGTTGTGACGCAGACGGCTGCATCACCGTCGAACCAATTGCAGATTTGATCGCCAATGTGCAAACGCGTTAATGATTTAGAAACGCAACCGCACACAACCGATGCGCTTTTCATGCTTCATTCATTGCTTTGGCATAGCCCTCCCTAAAAGAAGACTTAAATTAGCTGCAAGTTTTGGGGACTGAAATTGCAAACCGAGCATCGCATTAAAACAATTCTCAATTCGCGTGGAATTGGTGTTTTCTCGGCTTTGCCACGACAAGATCAATCTGAAATGGCCGATCTTTTCGCAGGTGCGGGTGTGGGCCTTGCTTTATTCGACGCAAATTTGGTCCTTTTGGCCTGCAATGATCTTTACCGCAGCCTTTGCGGTTATCTCGGCGCCGACATGCCAGACGGAACCGATTTGCAAGCGCTCATTCGTCTCACCTTTAAACGCTTGAATACGCCAAATGCCGAGATCGATGACAAAATCGCAAAGATTTTAGACAGGTTAGAGCCGGGTACGGCTTATACCTTCCGTTATACAACCCCTTCAGGCACCCCGGTTGAAGTGCGCCGCCGCCGCCTTCCAAATGGTAGCGCCGTAGAAACCGTCCGCCAAGTTGACGGTCGTGCGGTCGGCATGGATTTCAACACACAATATGAGATGATTGCCGAACAATCGCGTTCACGCCTCACTCATGCCCTTGATGTTATGGCCGATGGCTTTGCCCTTTACGACGCGAATGACAATATCGTTCTTTATAACAGGAAATACGTAGACTATAGCCCGATGGCTGCCGATATTATCATGCCGGGTGCAGCCCATTTGGATATCTTACGCACATCCACTGAGCGCGGTGCCTTTGTCCTGAATGGGCTGGACGCCAGCGAATATATTCATTGGCGATTGGACAAGCACCGAAACCCGACAGAACCTTATGAAGTGCAACTGGCGGATGGTCGCTGGCTGTTGATCACGGAAAAGCGTACCAATGACGGTGGCATTGTTGGCACTCGCTCTGATATCACCGAACTGAAGTTGCGTGAAATGGAAATGCTACGCATTTCCCAGCGGCTTCATGCCAAGAATATGCAATTTGACACCGCCCTCTCCAACATGGTGCAGGGCCTGTGTATGTTTGACAGGAACCAGATACTGATTGTGGTGAACAAACGTTATCTCGAATTCTTTGGCTTTTCAGCCGATGTAGTGCGGCCCGGCATTTCATTGCGTGAAATCGTGCAATACTCAGTCAGCCTTGGCAACTATTCAGAAGAAGAGGCAGAACGCACCCTCAGTCAACGCAACAATCCCGAGCAATTGCGCCGTCGCAACGTAATGAAGCAACATCTGAAGGATGGTCGGGTAATCGCCATCATGAATGAGCCGATGGCCGATGGCGGCACGATCGCCATTTATCAAGACATCACGGAGAGCGAGAAAAGTGCAAACTTAATGTTGCAATATACGCAGAAATTAGAAACCTCTAACCGTGAACTGGCCGACTTTGCCTATGTCGCCAGCCATGATTTGCAGGAACCTTTGCGCAAAATTGAAGCGTTTGGTGAGCGTCTGGCGAAGAAATATGCCGACATCTTGCCCGACGATGGCAAGATGTTTGTCGATCGCATGCAAGATGCGGCCGGAAGAATGCGAAAACTTATCAATGACTTGTTGTCATACTCGCGCATCACAACAGCCGCAAAGGATTTCCAGAAAATATCGCTCAAAAAGGTTTTGATCGAGGTCATTTCCGATTTGCAAATCCGCATTGAAGAAAATGATGCAAGCATCACGCATGACGATCTGCCGATGATCGATTGCGATGCAATGCAAATGCGCCAGCTGTTGCAAAACCTTTTGGGCAATGCCCTCAAGTTCCGCAAGAAGGACGTTGTTCCAATACTTAGTGTCACCCACGAGATTGTGAGGGGCAATAGCGAGCTTGGATATGTCTCACACATCAAGTTGACGATTGCCGACAACGGCATCGGTTTCGACAATCAGTTCCGCGATCAGATTTTCACAATCTTCCAACGCCTACATTCGCGCAATGACTATGAAGGCACAGGCATTGGCCTTGCCACAGTGCGTAAAATTATTGAACGCCACGGCGGCAACATCGTCGCCGATGGTGAACCCGGCGTCGGCGCAAAATTTTACGTCACACTTCCTCTTCAACAATCAGATAAAGGTAAAGCAGTATGAACCGTTTGACTTATCCCATTCGTATCGTTGTCGCTGATGATGACATGGATGACCGCCTGATGATCAAAGAAGCCTTTGAAGAATCCAAGCTTGGCAATGTCGTTGATTTCGTTGAAGATGGAATGGAACTTCTTGAATACCTGCGTTGCCAAGGCAAATATGCCGAACTTGCTGGCAAACCATTTCCGTGTTTCATTTTGCTTGATCTCAACATGCCGCGTAAAGATGGCCGCACCGTTTTGAAAGAGATCAAGAGCGATCCGGTCCTACAACGCATTCCGGTAATTGTGCTCACCACATCCAAAGCCGATGAGGACATCATCAAAACCTACGATCTTGGTGTGAATTCCTTTATCTGCAAGCCTGTGTCCTTCGACAAACTCGTGGATATCGTAAAAACCATCAGCCACTATTGGATTGAGATCGTGGCTTTGCCGCCTGAGTGCCAATCCCAAGCAGCGTGAAGGATGAAATGAGCTACATTTAAATTGGCATGGACTTGACCTGCCTGCGCCCTTTTCTCTTGTTGGCGTTTGTTCCTTTATAGCTTAGTAATCAAAAAAATTCAGGACTACATCATGTTTTACGGACAGCACGAAGGCACCGGCTATGAAGTGTTAGACAAGCGTTTCAACGCTTGCATCGTCGGCCATGCGCGGGTGGAACGGCTGTGGTCGGGTGCACGCTGGAGTGAAGGGCCAGCCTGGTTTGCAGCGGGTCGTTATCTCGTCTGGTCAGATATTCCCAACAACCGCATGATGCGCTTTGATGAATGTGATGGTTCTGTTTCAGTTTTCCGCCAACCCTCCAACAATTCCAACGGCAACACCGTGGATAGGCAAGGCCGACTTGTATCCTGCGAACACTTGGCAAGACGTCTAACACGCACTGAGCAAGATGGCTCCATTACCGTATTGGCCGATAAATTTCACGGCAAGCGTTTTAATTCACCCAATGATGTGGTGGTAAAGTCTGATGGCGGCATTTGGTTCACTGACCCCACTTACGGTATTCTGTTTGACTATGAAGGTGGCAAAGCAACAAATGAATTAGATGCCTGCCATGTTTACCGCATTGATGGCACGTCGGGAGAAATTACCCGCGTGGCGGATGATTTTGAAAAGCCCAATGGCTTGGCTTTTTCGCCGGATGAGAAGCATCTTTACATTGCTGATACGGGCATCACTCATAATGAGGCCGGGCCGAAACATATTCGCAGATTTGATGTGAAGCCTGATGGCAAATCATTGGGCCCATCGCATGTGTTTGCTGATTGCACGGCGGGTCTATTCGATGGCTTCCGCGTTGATAGCGACGGTCGGATTTGGACATCTGCCGCAGACGGCGTTCACTGCTATCTACCGGATGGCACATTAATCGGCAAAATCTTGATACCCGAACTTGTCTCAAATGTTTGCTTCGGTGGGCCACGGCTCAACCGCCTTTTCATTTGCGGCACGACATCGCTTTATTCTATTTATCTGGCGATAAACGGCATCAGTTCGGTTTAGGCCCGCGCCTGTCCCAAATGTTCACTGATCCAGCCCAGTGTTTTGGCGGTTCCACCAAAAGGGTAGAAATGCAAATGAACCTCTCCATGTTCTGGCCGCAGTTCCGTCAATAGACGGGCAATGAGTTTCTCTGGACCGCTGGAGCCGAGAAGATTGGTGAGTGACAGCCCATATTTAGCAATGACCGAGGCCGAGCTGGCCACACCGCAAAGTGCCGCAAAGCGTAATAGCGTTCGCAGGCTTGCAGGCCCCGCAACACCCAGCCGCACCGGATGCCCAATGCCCATAGCCCTCAAATCTTTCAGCCAGCGCAACACGGCATCTGCATCAAAAGCAAATTGTGTGACGATTTCAACCTTCATACCGCGGCTCAATATCGCCTCACTCTTGCGGGCCAAAACCAAGAAGGTTTCATCCCTGCTCATGTTGGAATGGCCTTCCGGATGCCCCGCTATAGCAAGGGTGTTGACGCCCACTTTTTCAAATGTCCCGCTCTCAATCAGTGTCAAACTTTCGGCAAAAGGCCCTATCGGCTGCGCAGGATCGCCTGCAATTATAAGACAACGCTTTGCACCGGCCTTAGCAACACCATTGAGCAGAATGTGAAACTCGGCCTCAGAAGCAATGCGCCGCGCCGAGAAATGTGGCATTGGTTGAAAGCCACCCAAAACCAGTGCCGCCACTGCCGCGATGCGCGCCTCATTTGTTTCGGCCGGCAGATATGGCACTGCAATGATTTTTTGTGGCATGATCTTGTGTGAAATCGCACCCAAACTGGCCACGTCTTTGACAGTGGCTTCAAACGAAAAGCCATCAAACAATTGCTCAACTGTAAAATTCATCAGCTATCCTGCATTGTCTTTTATAACCATCTCAGCACCGCGCCAGCCTACCATCATCGAAGCCGCGTTTAAATTGCCCGACAAGATCGATGGAAAAGCTGACGCATCAATCACGCGCAATCCCTCCACACCATGCACTTTTAGCCGCGCATCCACCACGCCGTTCACGGGTGATGGAGCCATACGACAGGTGCAACAAGGGTGATAAACCGTGCCACTGCGTGTGCGGAAATCTTTTATCAAATCTTCCTCGCTCAAAATCTGTGGGCCGGGGCGCAGCTCTTCCTCAATTAAATCCGCTAAAGGCTTTTGCGCCGCAATCTTGCGGATAAATTTCACAGCCTCAAGCATTTCCTGAACATCATGTACGGTCGAAAACGCGTTGGCTACAATGCGCGGCGGCGCGAATGGGTCTGCTGACTGCGCCATGATCTCGCCAACTGAAGTGGGGCGGCAATTTGAAAGCCCGATAGACATTCCGGAGAAAGGATCAGGCGATAACACAGGGCGCTCCCCTTGTTTAGGAATCAACGTCGAAAATGCCTGATAATAGAGTTGCATATTGGGCCTTGGCTCTGTTGCGTTGCTACGGAAAAACCCACCGCCTTGGTTGATGCTCAAGCTCAACGGCCCTTGGCGCAAAAATAAATATTGAGCGCCAAAAAACAACTTACCCCACCATGGCCGCAACACATCATTAAGCGTCTTCACATTCAAACGGTAAGTGTAATTGATGCCCTGATGATCTTTCAAATTGCGACCGACATTTTTGTTGGCAAACAATGACGTAATGCCAAGCGACTTCAAATGCGCTCCATCACCAATGCCTGAAAGTTGCAACAACTGCGGCGAATTCACCGCGCCGCCTGAGACAATCACTTCACGCAAGGCGCGCGCAGTTTTGCGAACGCCCCCTTGCATATATTCAACGCCTACAGCGCGTCTGCCTTCAAACAAAATCCGCGTAACATGGGCCTGTGAAACCACCGCAAGATTCGGGCGCGCTAATGCAGGCCGCAAGAAAGCCCGCGCAGCAGAATTGCGCCTGCCATTCTTCACCGTAAGTTGAAAATGCCCCACACCTTCCTGGGCGGCGCCATTAAAATCTGAATTGCGCTGAAGCCCTGCCGCCATTGCCGCTTGCTCAAAAGCTTCGCATGTCCAATGCCTGCCGCGCTTCGCATCAGAAATAAACAGTGGCCCGCCCTGCCCACGCCATTCATCTGCACCCGCCTCATTGTCTTCCATGGCTTTGAAGGCGGGCAACACATCGCGCCACCCCCAACCCACATTGCCTGCGTGCCGCCAATCGTCAAAGTCAGTGGCATCGCCGCGTACGTAAACCATGGCGTTGATGGAACTGGAGCCGCCGATCACTTTGCCACGTGGCCAAAAATCCGCTTGACCTGCAAGTCCCGCATCCGACTCAGCGCGGTACATCCAATTCACCGTCGGATCATAAAACTTCTTGCCATAGCCCAGCGGCATATTGATGAAAAAGCGCTTGTCGCTGCCGCCCGCTTCCAACAGCAGAACTTTATAGTGGCCATTCTCAGTCAAGCGGTTTGCCAGCACACATCCTGCCGCCCCTGCCCCCACGATGATAAAATCGAAATTGCC